>JALZAX010000365.1 GCA_030948055.1 Verrucomicrobiota bacterium
GGGTGATTGAGTGGTCGCTGCAAACATTCGATGTCTTGCGTGACTTGAGCCGCAACGCGCAAAGCGGCGTTTCCATGATCGAACTGCGAAACTTTTCCCGCACCGGCGAATTGGAAATTCCGGATTGGGCGCACTCGTTAGGCGCACGCCGATTTGAAAATGGATTCACTCTCGATGTTCCGCTGACTGACACCACCATTTATCTCGATTATCTCGCGACGCGCTTTCGCAACGCTGGTGGCGAAATTTCTACCGGCCTGCACTTTGATCGCATCGCAGATGTTGGTCGCGATTACTCGTTAGTCATCAACTGCACCGGAGTAGGCGCACAGACGTTCGTTCCCGATCCGGAGATCGAACCGCATCGCGGCCAGGTCGTGCTCGTCGAAAAATTAGTGCTTAATCATGCCGTGGTTTGCGACGATCCGCCCCTAATGTATGCGATCCCGCGCGCGAACGACTGCGTCTTTGGCGGTTCAAACGAAATCAGTTCCGATCGCAATCCGGATCCGGGCCTAACGAGTAGTATCGTGGCCGGATGCAGCCGCGTTTTGAACATCGCGCCACCAAAAATTCTCGGCGAACGCGTTGGGCTGCGACCATTCCGCCGCTCCGGCATCTGTTTGCGTAAAGAAGATCGCGTCATTCACAATTACGGCCACGGCGGTTCCGGCTTCACTCTTTCGTGGGGTTGCGCGCAAGCCGTCCTTGCGCTCGCATCTTCTTGATGTCACCGCTCGATCCATCGCGCGAAGAAATCCTTCGCTGGGGAAACGAGACCGTCGCGTGGATGGCCGATTACCTCAGCACAATTCGCGACCGACCCGTTTACCCGCACAACACTTCGGCGGAAATTCGTGCCCGCCTTGATTCCACTTTGGCCGAAGAAGGCGTTCCGTTCGAAAATCTGCTCGCCGCGTTTCGCGACGATATCATTCCGCTCAGCCGACAAAATGGTCACCCGCGCATGTTCGGTTATGTCCAGGCACCCGGCGTGGCCATAGCCGCTTTTGCCGACCTGTTAGCTTCGACCCTGAACGCAAACCTGACCGCGTGGCGTTCGGCGCCCGCCGCAGTCGAAGTCGAACGGCTGACCATCGACTGGATTAAACAAATCCTCAGCTATCCCGAAACAGCTGGCGGACTCTTCGTCAGCGGTGGTTCCATGGCTAACTTCTGCGCTCTTGCCGCCGCGCGTAGGACCAAAGTACCTAACGAGTCCAAAAAAGTCCCACGCCTGTATGCTTCGGAAGAAACGCATCACTCCGTTTTCAAAGCTGCCACCTTACTCGGAATAGGTCGGGAAAATTGCCGACTCATCGGCACAGACGATAACTACCGCATTCGCCTGGACGAGTTAGCCGCGAAAATTGAAGAAGATTTGCGCGACGGTTATCAACCTTTCTTCATTGCCGGCAACGCCGGCACGGTAGCAACAGGCGCAGTCGATCCGCTCGCTCAGCTCGCGGAAGTAGCAACTCGTTACAATCTCTGGTTCCACATCGACGCCTGTTACGGTGGCTTCGCCGCCCTCGCGCCATCGGCGCGACACTTATTCAATGCATTTCCCGAAGCACATTCTATCGCGCTCGATCCTCATAAGTGGCTCTACCTGCCGGCTGATTGCGGATGCATTCTCTACCGAAATCCTGAGAACGCGCGCGCCACTTTCTCTTACGACGCCGAATACACCCGCATCATGGAGCAAATGCCTAACGAGTCGTTTGCCTTCTGGGATTATGGACCTGAGCTATCCCGGCGTTTCCGCGCGCTCAAAGTATGGATGCTACTTAAAGGCGTTGGTTTGCGCGCGATCCGCGATGCGATCGAGAAAGACCTGGCTTGTGCACGTCATCTCGAAGCACTCGTTAGGCAGAGTAATGATTTCGAGATGCTAGCTCCGGTTGAGCTATCCATCTTCTGTTTTCGCTATTGCCCTTCCGGCATTCGAGACAATGAAGCGCAACTCAACGCCTTCAATGAACGTCTTCTTATTGAATTACAGCGCGACGGCAGTTCGTATTTATCGAACGCCAGTTTGCGCGGCCGCTTCGCATTGCGTGGTTGTGTCTTGAACTACCGCACCACGCCGCGCGACATGGAAATTTTACTCGACGACCTGCGGCGTGTCGCCGCCAAGTCCTAGCCGGTCAGCTGAATTGCTTGAAAGGAACTAACCACGTCGTCTGGTCCTTTTTCCTTGAAGAAACATTCGTAGAAACCGGGGCCGAGGTCCCAGTGGTCGCCTTTGTAGTATTCGTCGCGATAAAAGCGCCAGACGCCGCTGACCACGATGACGCAACTAATGCGGTCGTTCCAAAAATCGCCGAGGTAAAGCCAGCTGAGATTGGTGCGAGCGCGAGCGCCTTTGAAGCCGACGTGATCGTAAACCACGATCTCGGGCATGGGAGCGTTGTGCACCACCGCTTCACCGCCCGCTTCCTGCGCGCAAGAGTGATAACTCAACGGACCGACTTTCCATTTGGTATCGACGACACAGCCATTCTCTGGCGACAGCTCGGTTTTGTTTACTTCTTTCATAAGCGATTTTTCTAAACGGATTCCAACAGACCTTTTCCGCGATGTCGAGAACTGGATTCTTTTTTAGACAGGATTAACAGGATTCTTCAGGATGGAAGGAGAGGCGTTCTGCAGTCGTGATTCATTCCTGTTCATCCTTTTAATCCTGTAAATCCTGTCTGACCTAAATTCCGTGCTCGCGGCTGTCCGAGCGCAGGCGAATGGTCTTGTTCTGTAGATCGTGCGAGGCGCGAATGAAGCGGACGGTTTTGCTTTTCGCGCGCATTAAGATCGAATGCGTAATCGTGGCTGGTCCTTGCGTTTTTACACCGGGCAGCAAGGCGCTGTCGCTAATGCCGGTCGCGCAAAAGATGATGTTTTTTCCATTCGCCAGATCGTCGGCAAAGAAAACTCGCTCGAGGTCTTTTTCGTGACCATCGGCGATTAATTGCGCGCGTTCTTTCTCGTCGCGTGGCCACA
>JALZAX010000366.1 GCA_030948055.1 Verrucomicrobiota bacterium
AGCTCAGGTGCACGATGTAAACATGCGCGCCGGTCAGTTCGGCGAATGTCGTTAGGTGATGAACTCCTTCCGCCTCCACCAGCGGCGGTCGGCTTTTCTCGTGTTGCTCCGGCCCGACCAATCCCGCGGCCAACAATTCTTTCTGTCTCTCGAAGACGAGCGTCTCGTTTTCGCAATGCGCCGTGACGATCACGCCGAGTTCCTTGGCCAGCTTCAGCGTGTGATATAGCTCTGTGTCGTCGATTCCGAAGGCGCCTTTGTAAGCGAGGAAAATCTTAAACGACGCAATGCCTTCACGAACGATCTCACGCAATTGTTTCGCATGAGCCTCATCGAAGCGCGTCACACCCATGTGATAGGTGTAATCACAGGCCGATTTCCCGGCGGCTTGTTGCTTCCAAAGATTGAAGCCCTCCATCGCGCCCATGTCGCGCGACGGACAAACCATTTCAATCATCGTGGTCGTCCCGCCGACTAGCGCCGCTTTGCTGGCCGTCTCGTAAGTGTCTTTCGAAAACGTGCCCATGAAGGGCAGATAAATGTGCACGTGCGGATCGATGAATCCGGGAAAGACATACTTTCCGCTCGCATCGATGACTTCCGTGTTCGGCGGCGCAGTTAAGTTGCGCTCAATGCGGCTGATCGTTTCGCCTTCGCAGAAAATATCGGCGGTGTAGCGATCCGTGCCGGTGACAATTTCGCCGCCTTTGATGAGAGTGCTCACGGTTGAATCAAACGTAACGAGGAGAAATGAGATCGCATAAAATCACGGTCACCCGAAGCCAGGCCGCTGGTATGTTCCAAGGCGTGGCCCGCGATCATAAAATCGGCCACGATCCGTGACCGGCTTCCACCGCGTCTGCGGTAAGCGGTGAAGAGCTGACCGGCGCGGTGACAGGCCGCTTCATCGAGCGGCGCGAAGTGCACTCCCAGTTCACGCATGTTGTGACGCAAGGCGTCCAAGCTATCGAAGATCGCAGCGACTTCGGACCAGACGACATCACATGCCACGAGTGGATTTTGTGTGCGCAGACGAACGAGAAGATTCAACCAAGCCTCGCCGGTTGCTTCCCCGCTAAAGATTGAGATTAAAGGAGAACTATCAACCGCGATCACTTAATCAAGCGCACGCGCCGGCCCCGCGTAGCCGACAGCCATTGTTCGGTCGTGTAACCGCGCAAGGCGTTCTTAGCACAACCAAGAACAGAGCGCGCCTTCGCCATGTCGACGAGGGGATACGCTTTGATAAAGCCTGCTTTCTCGTCGAATTCAAGAACCTGCCCGGCTTTCAGTCCGAGCCGCTCGCGTATCTGCGCGGGGATAGTAATCTGGCCCTTGCTCGTAATCGTCGCTTTCATTACTGCATTGTAAGATGCTTGGGTAAGGCGTTCAAGTAAGGAATTCATCTTTTCCACACATCGCCGACGCCATCGCCGAACCAGCGCGTGGTTACGATTTTTTGCTGAGTGTAAAACTGTACGCCTTCTTTGCCTTGAATGTGCAGATCGCCGTAGAACGATTCGTCCCATCCCGTGAACGGGAACATCGCCATGGTCGCCGGCACTCCGACGTTGATGCCGACCATCCCTGCTTTGACGCGGTTCTTGAATTCGCGCGCGGCTTTCCCGGAGTTGGTGAAAATGGCGGTGCCATTTCCATAAGAGGATTTGTTCGCGACTTCAATGGCGTGATCGAGATCTTCCATGCGCATCACATTTAAGACCGGCCCGAAGACTTCTTCGCGCGCGATCTCCATCTCGTTTCGCACCTGATCGACAATGGTGGCCCCGAGAAAGAATCCATTTGGTGCATCGCTCACCTTCACGCTGCGACCGTCAGCAATAATTTTCGCGCCTTCTTTCTCTCCGCTCGCGACCAGACTCATGACGCGATCGCGATGCTGCGCGGTGATTACCGGACCCATGTCCGGCTGCGTCGCCGTGTCGGTCGGACCGACTTTGATGGCGCGCGCTGCTTCGACTAACGATGGCAAAACATGATCGGCCGCTTTGCCGACGGTGATGGCAGTCGAGCCGGCCATGCACCGTTCGCCCGCACAACCAAACGCCGCGGTCGAAAGCGCTTCCACAGTTTTCGCGACATCGGCATCCGGCATGACGATGATGTAATTCTTCGCGCCGCCATTGGCCTGCACTCGTTTGCCGTGTTGCGTACCGGTTTCGAAAATGTATTTCGCCACCGGTGATGATCCGACGAATGAGATTGCTTTAATTTTCGGATGTCTCAGCAACGCATCGACGCACTCGCGCCCGCCGTGCACGACATTGAGCACGCCTTTCGGCAAGCCAGCTTTCTCGAGCAGCTCGATGATTAGGTTAACCGTGAGCGGAACCTTTTCGCTTGGCTTGAGCACGAAAGTATTCCCGCAAACGAGCGCGAGCGGGAACATCCACATCGGCACCATCGCGGGAAAATTGAAGGGCGTGATCCCTACACAAACGCCGAGCGGTTGATGCATCGTCTCGCAATCGACACCGCGGGCCAGATTCTCCAGCGTGTCGCCCATCAGTAACGTCGGCGCGGCGCAGGCGTATTCGACGTTTTCGATTCCGCGATAAACGCTGCCGCGCGCTTCGGCCAACGTCTTGCCGTGCTCACGGGTTACGCTTTGGCAAATGCGATCGAAGTTTTCTTCGAGGAGCTGGCGGTAACGGAAAAATAAGCGCGCGCGTTCGACCGCCGGCGTGTCACGCCATTCAGGGAATGCTTCGGCAGCGGCTTGCACGGCTTCGTCGACAACATCGGCACCGCACAGCGGCACTTCCGCGATAGTTGTCCCGCGCGATGGATTGAAGACCGGCGAAGTTTCGACGCCGGAAATTTCCCGCCATTTGCCGCCGATGAAGACGGGACAAGGTGTCAGGATATTATTCATAAGAGGAAATCCCAAATCCCAAGTTCCAAATCCCAAAGAAGTCCCAAGCTCCAATGTCGTCGCAGGATGTCATTTCCGGTAGATGCTCGCGAAGATCAGATGG
>JALZAX010000055.1 GCA_030948055.1 Verrucomicrobiota bacterium
TCCAGTCGCGCAGAAACGATTTGAATGTATGGACTCAAGCACGAACGACAAATTCAAAACTGGCCAACCATTTACCCCGTTTGTGCCACAAAGCGGCGGGGCAACCACTCACGAAACTCTAAAACCAGGAGCGGAGGCCGCCAGGTCGATAGAGAACCTGGGCACTGCCGCCGGCGACAAGGTGAAGGAGTATCAGGGCAAGGCCGAGAAAGCAATGAACGACGCGCAGGAACGGCTTCAATCCTTTCAGGAAGAAGGCGAACGATACGTTCGCGAAAATCCGACCCGGGCCATCGTCTCAGTCCTCGGCATCGGTTTTCTGCTCGGGCTGATCTTTCGCCGACGCTAATCCCTCACGACGGCGTAACGCGTTCGCAGTTGGAGCGACGCATTGCGTGCCGCGCCTGAATTCCGACGCTCCTCCCACCACGTGACTGAGTTTTATGTGGTACCAGGGAGGGGACTCGAACCCCTAAGGATTGCTCCACCAGATCCTAAGTCTGGCGCGTCTGCCAATTTCGCCACCCTGGCATTATTCGTAAGTGTACTCGTATCGGCCTCGCTGTGCTAGAACTTGTACTAGAACGCAGCTGAAGCGACCAAGAAGTGCCAGACTTACACTCGGCTTCCTAAATACTCACCCTCATCGGCCGGCAGCTTTTTCGCACCGCTCAAGCAGCCGGGGCTCCTTCATACGCTCCGCCCACGCCGCGAACGCGGGCGTGGCACCGCGCCAGCGCAGTGATTCGGCCTCGTCGAAGAGCGGCGCATCGGTGCGCAACGTCGCGAGCTTCTTAAAGAGCAGCGCGAGATCGCGCCGTTCGCCGAGGACTTTCGGAGGGAAGTTTTCGATCTGACCGTGACGGTTCAAAAGTTGAGCGGCGGTTTTGCCGCCAATCCCAGGGATACCGGGGTAACCATCGGCCGCATCGCCAACAAGCGCGAGCAGGTCGGGAATGAGCGGCGGATCGACGCCAAACTTTTCGCGAACCCCCGTGGCATCGCGAATGGTTTTTCGCCGGCCGTCAATCTGCACTACGCGAGTATCTCGCACGCATTGCGCTAAGTCTTTATCGGGCGTCCAAATGGCGACTTTCTCTACCTCTTCGTCCTCAGACGCAATGTAAGCGGCGGAAGCGAGCGCATCATCGGCTTCGAGCTCGACCATAGGCCACACGACTACACCCATCGCCGTGAGGGCCTCTTCGAGTGGAAAGAACTGTGCGAGCAGCGCGGGCTCGATGCCGGCGCCGGTCTTGTAGCCCACCCAAAGCCGATTGCGAAAGGACTCGATTACGTGGTCAGTGGCCACCCCAATGTAGGTGTCGCCGCTCTCGATCATGGCAAGCACGGTTTGCAGCACGCCGACGGCGGCGCCGAAGGGACGGTCCATTCCTTTGTTAAACCGGCGCAAGCCGTAGAAGTGACGGAAGAGCTCGTAGGTGCCGTCGATCAGGTGAACGATCATTTGATATTCCTTCTAGGCGGAGGAATTGTGGACGCGGTCTGGGGTTTTCCAATTTCGCCGGCCGGGCCCATTGGTTAGTCTAATGGGACAGCCAGCGCTGTGCTAGACTTGTACTTCTTCAGCTCAATTAACGACCAAGGCACGCGCCAGACTTACAATCGTCTCAATCCTGATTACTGGGACCGCTCGTTCCCTCGCTACAAGTCGTTAGGTACCCTCCGCGGAGCGGAAACGTGGTTTTGACTGTGATAGAACGATCTGAAAACGGCTGAATTCATGACCTCAGACGAGCAGTCTGAAAGATCAGTAAAAAACCTATTTCTCTGATAGGGGCGGGGATTACAACCGCCACACCAAGGGACGGCGTATACCAGCAGAACCATGAAATGCGACAACGTCTCAAGAACCTTCGCGCTCACCGAACGTGCGGAATTCTCAGGCAACAAGACAGACTATTCCATCATAGTTCACTCACATTTGGATTGGGATTGGGTATGGCAACGGCCGCAGCAATTTCTTTCCCGATTATCGAACGACCACAAGATCCTCTTTGTCGAGGGTCCCAAGCCTACCGAAAGAATTCATTCCAGCTCGAGCTGCGTTCGTGAGGTCCGCGATTATCCAAACTTACTCGTCGTCGAATCTAAGATCCCAGCCGCACGTTGGAGCGACGGCGAATGGGTTGATCGTGAAAGGCGACATCTTCTTCAGACGCTGTTGTCAGAGCCAATAGGTCACGATTTCGACGCTCCCGTTCAATGGTTCTATGATCCAATGGCGGTTCCGGCATTTGCAGGCCAGATGAACGAAATCGCAATCGTCTACGATTGTATGGACCAACTGTCACAGTTTCGTTTCTCTCCACCTGAGCTTGCCAAAAGAGAACGCGAACTGCTTGCTATTGCCGACGTTGTATTTGCAGGCGGTCCAAAAATTTGGGCGGAGAAGCGCCGCTTCAACAAGAACTGCGTCATGGTCGGATGCGGTGTTGATGTTCGACACTTCGCGAAAAGTAGGAGCAGAAACTGCCCTATAGCCGATGATATCGCAGACCTTCCGCGGCCAATCTATGGTTATATGGGAGTCATTGACGAGCGCATCGATTACAACCTGGTAGCTCGCCTGGTGGATTCGAATCCCACCGGGTCAGTGGTGATGGTCGGTCCGACCGCAAAAATCGATACCAAGATCCTACCGGCGCGGAAGAACCTACACTGGCTCGGCATGCGGAATTACTCTTCGCTGCCCTCATACGCTAAGGCCTTTGACGTTTGCCTTATGCCTTTCGCATTGAATGACGCGACACAATATATCAATCCAACCAAGGCCCTTGAGTATATGGCAACTGAAACACCAATCATCTCAACGGCAATTGAAGACGTGGTGCTTCAGTTCAGCGACGTAGTAGTTATTGCCGATACGGTTACTAAGTTCGTCGCGGCGTGCGCGTCGGCCGTGCAGAAACCTAACCAGGCCAGGGTGCAACGTGGACTTAACCTGGCGAACAAGAACACATGGGACTTCGTCGTCCAAAACCTGAAGCAGGAGATCGAGGCGGCGTTAAACATCGCCGCAAAGTCAGCTGTTACAGCCGCATGAGTTCCCCTCTCTCATTATCTCATCGGCGGCTTGTCGGCTAGGACCTATCGGTTGGCGCTAAGTCTTCCTGAGGGGCCGGAAGCTGCCTTGCCATGAGTCCACCACCTCGGAGCGGCACTCAACTTTGGGGCGGAGTCGAGTGTACGGTCAACCGCGTTCGAGAGCGCTATTTCAATCAACTCCGTCGCAGCGGACATTGGACACGCAACGACGACTTGGATCGCTTTGCTGAACTAGGCCTGCGCACATTGCGCTTCCCTTTGTTATGGGAAACAGTGGCACCCGAGTCGCCGACAAAGTTCGATTGGTCCTGGGCCGATGAGGGCCTCGCGAGGGTTGGGGCCTTAGGTATCCGACCAATTGTCGGGTTACTCCACCAGGGCAGCGGTCCGAGGTACACAGACTTAACCGATCCGCTCTTCCCGGAAAAGTTTTGTCATTTCGCGTCCGAAGTAGCGCGTCGTTATCCATGGCTCGACGCCTTTACGCCGATCAATGAACCGCTCACCACGGCACGCTTCAGCGGCCTTTACGGTCACTGGTATCCGCATGCCGGCGACGATGCGACATTTATAAAGATCCTACTGAACCAGTTACGCGCCACGCTCCTGGCTATGGCGTCCATTCGAGAAATAAATCCGGCGGCCATCTTGATTCAGACGGAAGACCTCGGTCGAACCTTCAGCACGCGAGCTATGAGGTATCAGGCCGACTTTGATAACGAGCGGCGCTGGCTGACATGGGATTTACTTCTGGGAAAAGTGCGCCCCGGCGATCGCATGTGGGATTATCTGCGCTCCGCCGGCACACTGCGGAAAGAAATAGAGTTTTTCTCGGCCCAGAGGTGCGAAGTAACGATGCTGGGCATTAACCATTACGTAACGAGCGATCGTTACCTAGACGAAAAAGTTACTAACTATCCACTAGAGCTGCGGGGCAACAATGGCCGACAGGCTTATGCCGACGATGCCGCGGTTCGAGCTCGACCTACCATTACCGGAGGATTCAGGACCGTGATCGCGGAGGCGCATAACCGTTATGCCTTACCAATGGCACTCACAGAAGTGCATCTCGGATGCGGGGTCGATGAACAAATGCGCTGGTTTCATGAAGCATGGACTTCTGCGAACATAACTCAGCAGCGGGGCATGGATGTTCGCGCGGTAACAGCGTGGGCCTTATTAGGCTCATTCGATTGGGATTCGTTGGTTACACGGGAAGCCAGTTACTACGAGCCGGGCGCATTCGATCTCCGGAGGGACGGGCCCCACCCAACGAGATATGCTGAAATGCTCCGGAAGTTAGCGCATGGCAAGGTGTTTGAGGATCCGGTTCTGCAATCGTCCGGCTGGTGGCGCGAGAGGTCTCGGTTACGCCTCTTAAAGAAAGTCGAACTCGCCGCATAAGTATCCATCGCGCTTCACGCGCTAAGAATTTCATAACCGATCGGCTTAAATCTAAAATTGTTCGATAACTCGGCCGAGCAAGCCGTTAGACCTATGATGAGATCGGCCTCTGCGCGCAAGATAATAGAGTCGCCAGGACGGGAGCGAGGCGGCCGGATAGATAACTCTCCGTTATCCCTAACTTCGACATTCATAAAGACGTTGAATGAGGTAGGAATATCATCTGGCCTTATACCGTAGCGATTTAAGTTAGTATGCAGGTTCTCAAAGCAGCTTGGATGGGCTCGGTGGTTCTTGTAGATGATGTGAAATGTCTCGGGACTACACGGCGTAAGAAGGAAGTCATGGCGACCGACGTCATCCTGTAGAATAGTAAAGAAAGGATTGCTCCGATTCGAATAGAGGATGTGCCCTTTCGTTAGGTAGATTGTATTAGCGTAGTCGATGCTTCGGCCCGAGGAGAGCCATTCACGATGATCCTCTTGGTTGAAAGCGACGAGGTCGGCCACCTGCTCGCCTTCCAGGTCGACAATTCTAAGCTGCTGACCCTTGGTTAGCTCAAAGGCAGTGCCGGTTTGAGGCTCAAGCCGAGAGAGGCTCAATGGTGGAAGGGACACCCGCCGTTCTTGCTTTTAGGCTGCACGACTCGGAAATCGGGCCGCCAATTTTCTTCGACCGTCCGCCCTGAATATTGCCGCGCCTCGGAGGCTTCGCCAAAGTCGCTCAGCATCGGGTTAATAGTTCCTTGCAATGCAATATCGCGCTCTCTGATTTTCTCCTGCATGCGACGCCAATGCCCCTTAGTCCGCAATTTTTCAAACTGCGCGTGCGGATTGAAGATCAACGCCGGCCAGGGAGACTGACGAGCTATACGCGAGCTGTCGGCGTGCATTCCTATAACGTAAAACGCCTGGCCGGCGAAGCTGAAAGAGAAGCGGGCATCGCCTGGGTCGGGCGACACGGAAGGGTCCCAACCATTACCTTGCGTATCGAAGTCGTGCAGCTTTTGCAATTGTAACCAAAGAAGGCGCTCGAACTCGATTTCATCGACAGAAAGTGGTGCCTGAAAGACGGCGATGAACGTGGCGTAGTCATTTGTGCGTGCCATCTCAGACTTAGCGAATTGACCTAGAGCACAAGCCAGCTTTTTGGAAGTCGAATCGGAGGCAAGGCTATCGTAAGTGGAGAAGCAATAGGAATTATTATTAATCGCTCCTTTTGCGCCGAGACACGGAAAGGAGGGATCTTCCACCAAGGTCAGGAAACGATCCCGAGCGACAACAGGGAAATCCGCCGCGCTCTGCCTCTCACTCACTCTAGTTACCTTCTCCTCGACGGAGAATACCTGCTCCATGACACCCCTTTTCAACATCACGAAAACGCTCCTCGGCAAGAGTTGGACGCATTAAATCGGGCTTCGACAAAATAGGAAAACGCGGGGGCGGCCTCCCGTGCGATGCCAGGTAGTGAGTCTTACCTGCACCTACTTGCTTCCGCTCCGACGATTTATCTATGGAGCTAAAGAAGCGGCCGCCCTAGCCGATTACTTCGAGCTACTTCTTTCTCTGGGCTGCGACATTCTGGTGGTGGATGGATCGGTGGATAATATTTTTGCCCAACATCATAACGCTTGGAGCGCCCTCTGCCGCCACGTCCGGGTGGATCGACGATTTGGATATTTGAATGACAAGACTAATGGCATTCACACCGGCATCGAACAGGCGCTGCACGAGAAAATAGTCTTAGCAGACGACGACATTCGATATTCCGCCGAGTCACTCGGAGAACTGCTGAAGCGCCTCGATGAACATGACGTGGTGCGTCCGCAAAATTATCTCGATCCCCTGCCGTGGTGGGCCGCGATGGAGGCTGCGCGAATGCTGATAAACCGCGCCACCTTACGCACGGCAGATTACTCTGGAACTTGCGCCTTTTGGCGTAGGGCAATGCTGGAAGCTGGTCACCACGATGGCGATGTTCTTTTCGATAACGAAGAGATGATTCGGCATTTCGTTACCACCGGCGCGGATGTGGATTATGCGGAAAACCTCTTTGTTCTGAAACGGCCGCCTACTCTGCGAAAATGGATAGAACAACGGCCTCGCCAGGCTTACGAAGACTTTGGACTGCGCGCGAAAACAGCACTCTTCTTTTCCTTGCCTATCGTCATCTTAGCCGCGGGGTTTTTTCTGGCCCGAAGGGAACTGGCCGGACTTCTCCTGGCTTTGTTCTCTCTTTCAATTCTTTTAGCAACATGTGGGAGACATCGGGGAGTGGCGGCGCGCTATTTTCCTTTTTGGATTATTTTCGTTGCCCCGATGTGGATCGTAGAACGGTGCCTCAGTTCCTATTGGGCACTTTACTGGCTTCTTAGATACGGTGGCTATCCCTTCGGTGGAACCCTGCTTACGCGAGGGATCGGACGTGATTGGCATCGTGGCGCGACGGGATTGGGAGTTCCCGTTAAACACTGACCAGTTCATCGAGAGAATGCCTGCTATTCGCGCGACGCGACATGGCTGGCCATCACACTCAACGATTCTGGAACCCTGAATTGTTCACCGGAAATTATCCCGCCGCGGAAAGTTTCGCACCTCGTAAGTCTGCATCAAAGATCCGCATCAGAGTTAGGCACGATTGAGTCGTGTCCGGTGATAAATCTGAGCCACGATCAAGGCGAGCACCCCACACGTGCTATACAGCAGGATCGTCGCCGACGTGCCGCTGCCATAGAAGCCCGCGAAATCCAGCAGCGGCGAAGCCCCATGATCGTTTACTACCAGATACCAAAAACTGAGGAAGACCACGATGAAGGTCTTGGCGGTTCGACTAACTATTCCCAGCGCCGTCGCGCTCGCGACGATAAAGAAGATGCCATTGAGAAGAGTGCCTAACGAGTGCAAGCCGCCGCGTAACACCGGCACCACACACATGAGCAGAGCAATGACGAAAGCTGAAGCAAATTTCCACCAGACGAAATTTTCACGTAAGCGCGGCGCGGCATAAAGGTTGGCCGTCGTGGCCGCGCGCACTTCGCGCGTCGAAACGTCAGAGATAACGATCGCAAGCGCCGCGAAAATAATTGGCAGCGAGTCGGCGGGTTTGATGATCAGAGCAAAAACTGCCGCGCCAATGATCGCAACGAAGGCCAAAGGGAAAAGTGTCAGGGTCAAAAGCGCGTCGGCCCAGACCGCGTTCGCAAAGGAAATGCCGCGCGCGGGTCGCATGAGAAGGCCAACGGCACGTCGGCTAAGCGGTTTGAACAACATTTGAATTCGGCCGAGCCAATTTCGTTTTCCCTTGTCCGAGGTGCGTCCGGTCCGCACGGGATCGAAGCGATGAAAGAAAAGCGTCGCGATCGGCAAAAGGACAATCGGCAACAGGCTCGAGACAATTCGAGGCACGAGCGAACCACTCGTTAGGCTAAGACCAGGAAAAACGATGGGAGTGAGCGCGGGATCGACCGGCGCGGAACCAATCGAGATCGATTCGACGCCGAGAGTTCGTTGCGTTTGCGAAATCATGAAACCGAAACCGGTGAAGTCGAGATAGCGACCCCAGGTGATCCCGCCTTTGCCCGCTTCCTGGCTGACAACGACGCCGATCGCCGCGCTCCAGAGAAAAAAATAAATGACGTCGCCCAATTTTCCCGAAAGCCAGCGAATCGATTCGAAAAGCACCGCCACGGCGGAGGCAAAGACAATCGCGCCCGGCGTGAGGAAAAGATATTGCTCGATGAAAACCAGCGGCTGAAATGGAGCTTCAGCGCGTAGCAAAAGCATTAGCATCGAAGTAACCATGAAGCCGGCGGTGAAGGTGGCGAGGAAGGTGATGTTTCCGAAAAGTTTGCCTAACAAGTATTCGCTTGATCGCATCGGGGTCGAGGCGGCGATGACACCACAGCGCGAAACGACGTCACGTCGCACGGCATTGGAGACAACGTAAAATCCGAATAGCCCGACGAAGACCATTGCGATTGACGCCGTGGCCATTCCAACCGCGCCAGAATTGTAGAGCGCGCGATGGCCGTCGATCTGCATCAAAGCGCGACCGCTCATGGGCGCAGGAACCCATAGATAGGCGAAAGCGCTTAGTAGTAGAAAAATGATCAACGTGGAAGGACGCCGAAAACGGACGAGAAAATCCGCGCGCACGATCGCGATTATCCGCGAAAGAGAATCGCTCATTTCGCCATGCCGAAGTTCATCAAATAAAGAAACGCGTCTTCCAGTTCTGGCTCGATAGGAGTCGCGGAGATTTCAGCCGCCGGTCCGACGAAGCGAATGTGGACCCCGTCCGGTTTGCGCACCGCGCTCGAGATCTTGAGCGTGGCGCGCAATTTTTCGAATTCGTCCGATGGCACAACCGCTTTCCAAACGTGCTGGTTGGCCGCGCGCAATAAACTTTCCGGCGCACCAATGGTCAGCAACGCGCCTTCTTTCATGACCGCGATTTCCGTCGCGATCGATTCGATGTCGGAAACGATGTGGGTGGAAAGAATGACCAACTTCCCGAAACCGATTTCGGAAAGGACGTTGCGGAAACGGACGCGCTCTTCCGGATCCAGCCCCGCAGTCGGTTCGTCTACGATAACAAAAGTCGGATCGTTGATCAGCGCCTGCGCGATGCCTAACCGCTGTTTCATTCCGCCGGAAAATCCGCCGAGCGTGCGATTCGCCGCGGTGTGCAGGTTAACCATCTTCAGCATCTCGGTGATGCGCTTTTTCGAATGCACACCTTTGAGCGCGGCGAAGTAGGTGAGAAATTCGACCGCGGTCAGATTATCGTAGACGCCAAAATCCTGCGGCAGATATCCAAGCTGGCGTCGCAACTCGTTAGGTCTTTTTACAATGTCGATGCCGTTGAAAGAAATGCGGCCGCTGGTGGGCCGGGTCACGGTCGCGAGCATTTGCATAAGCGTGGTCTTGCCGGCGCCATTCGGGCCTAACAAACCAATTACGCCCGACTTCAATTCGAACGAGACGTCGCGCACACCATAATTGCCGGGGCGAAAGCGCTTCGAGACCGACTCTATCTTGAGCATGAGAAAAGCGGCGCTACCTGGCTCGCGTAAATCTCATCTTTGAACCGTCGGTCGCGGTCCAGGTCATGGTGTCGCCTTGGATCTCGAATTGGTAAACGGAAGTGGCGGTCGCGGTTTGAATCTTGATCCGATTGTTATCGCCAAAAGTATAATGGCCGGGCGCGCCGTCCGTCGTCAGGCTCTTATTCGGGAAAAACTCCCACGTCGTTTCGTTCGCACCGTTGCCCATTTTCCATTGACCCACGATTTGTTTCGCCGGCCCACCGCAACTCGCGCAGAAGAAGAACAGTAATGCAGCACTCGTTAGGTAGAGGAGAATTGTTACTCTAGTTCGCATCCGCTACTTCGCCGGCGCAGCTGCTTCCTTCTCCGGTTCGAATTGGAAAGTCTCAATCGGAATCGTCGGGTTGATCGCGATATTGCGATGTAACTCTTCCATCCCGTAGCCGCGGTAGATGGCAGCAATCTTGCGCACGACGTAGTCGTTCTTACCCAGCCAGAGTTCGTAGGGATCCTTGAACCATTTCCCCCGCAGATGAAAACATTCCACACCATCGATTGTTTCCTCCTCCGCCAAAGCGGGCGAGTCGAGGTTGTTAAGGCGCCGCGGCCCGGCATAACTCTTCTGCAGCAGCGTCGGAATGTGATAGGCATAAGCGCCGAACATCTTGGAGCCCGCTAGCTGAATGTGGCTCAGGGTTGTGACCGCGCGCGCAGTGGTCCATGAACGCGTTGTTTTCCCATCGCACCAGATGACCTCCCGCTTCGGCGGGGCATCCGGGGTCATTCGCGACTCGCCATCGATGCGAAACCAAATCGGTCGATCGAACCAGATTTTGCATTCCGCATTGCCGCCTTCCGTTCCATCGGGATTGCGATAGTGAACGATGATTGTATCGCTGTAAGATTGCATCGCGGCGTAGGTAGCCGCCATTTTTTCCAAGATCGATTTCGCCGCGGTTTCGACCACTTGCGCGCGCGCAAGAGTTACGGAAGAGCACAGGAAGGCGATTGATAGAATGAGTTTCATCTTCGGGATGAGGTTCGCTCCGATTTGCACTCGTTAGGTATTCGTCAGCATTCAAAAAGCATTCGCGGCGCGGGAGAGAACATAGCCGATAAGCGCAGTGGCCGGCAGCGTTAGAACCCAAGCCCAAACAATCCGTTCGACCACCGTCCATTTCACTCCGCTAAAACGTTTTACCGCACCTACTCCCATAATCGAGGTCGAGATAACGTGCGTCGTAGAAAGCGGGATGCCATAGCTACTAGCGGTTTGGATGATAATCGCTGCCGTTGTTTCGGCGGCGAAGCC
>JALZAX010000367.1 GCA_030948055.1 Verrucomicrobiota bacterium
CCCGATGCCGCGCTGAATATTTCCGGAATTCCAAGGCGCTTTGTAATCGGGCTCAACGTCAGTCGCCGTGATGCGGACTAGACTGCGCTGAATTTTGCCGTTGGGGCGCGTGGGAACGGCCGGCGGGGCGACGTTCTGGATCGGAACAACCGTGGTAATGGGCGAAGCGTTAGGTTCCGAGGCGGGAGTGGCCGTGCCCTTTTGCTGCGCGGAAATTTCTCCACCGATGAGGAAAAAAATCGACCATAAAATTGCGCCCAGCCTCATCAGAAGGCGAGAAGATGAGACAAATGTCGGCGAAATCAAATGTCGGCGCCGGTGCGCAACCGACTTTCGACTTTCACACGCCGGCGCGCTCGAGCAGGGAACGCAAAACTTTCCCGGCATCGAAAACTTCCGCGGCCAGCGAAGTGGCCGCGCGGGAGTGTTTGCGATAATCGGCGTTAATCATCTTCACGGCCTCGGCAATTTCGCCTAACGAGTTGAAGGCGAACAAGCCTGAGCTGTTGCCGTAGTGATCGCTGAAACCGGTTTCCTGCGTAATCACCGGACGGCCGGCGGCGAGATAGCATGCGCTGCGATCGCTAAACCACCCGGTGTTGAGCCGGACATACTGATCCTTCGCCACCGTGAACTCCCCCTTGGAGTTTTGAATGTAATCGCGATAGCGATGGTGATCGATGCTCAGCGCTACGGGTGAATGCAGTCGCCAGTGATTCTTGCGAAATTTTTCGCGCGTCTCTTCTTTTTTGATGTCGGTCGCAAGCTCAAATGGTTCACCGGCCTTGCGCGGCGCGGCGATGAAGCGCAGAAATTCGCGCGACTTACTCCAGAGATATTTTTCGCCGCGCCACTTAATATCCTTTTGTCCGCTCGTACTCCAGTTGGCAATGGAAGTGAAAACCGCGCTGCGTTTTGGAGCATCGCGCCCCTGCCAGAAATCCATCACCACGGGCTGTCGGGTCGGTAGCCATTTCAGGCGCCGTTTCGGCACAGGAAATTTTCGGGTGTTCACGTTTTCGCCGAAGGTGAAAAGCGTGCGATGACCGCGCAGATGTTCCAGGGTCAGCGGATCGCGCTGGTCGATTTTGATTTGCTCCAAGCCCGGATCGCTTTCGATGTAGATGAGCCGGTCGCTCACCAGGAGCTCGTCGTGCAATTCGTGCGCGCCGCAGACATTGAGAATGGCATCCGCTTCACGATAGAGTTGGCGCAGTCTAACCAGTGGTAGACCGGCGCTTGGATTTTCCGGCAGGTAGCGGGCGCAAAAGCTCCATCGATCCTTGAAGCCGAATTCGGACGCGAGACACGCGAATAATTTTCCCGTGTAGGAAAAATCAAAACTGAAATCGCCGCGCTTGGGATTGTAGGGCACACGCGCGGAATGCTCGATGTAGTAAACATCGTGACCCAGACGTTGCAGGCCGACGATGTAGTGAAGGTGTTGCCAGATCACGCCGGCGATGGGCATCGAACCCATGAAGCCCATGACGACAATGCGTTTTCGTTTCATCGAAGGGCGCAAAGATTAGCGTGGATAATTTCCGGCCGCATACAGGCTGGCGTAACTTCCGCCGCGCGCGAGCAACTCGGCGCCGGTGCCTTCTTCCACGAGCGCGCCTTTTTCGAGAACGACGATGCGATCGACGTTGTGGATGGTGGCGAGTCGATGCGTGACGATGAGAGTAGTCCGCCCGCGCATCAAGTCTTTGATCGTTTCCAGAATGGCCGCTTCCGTGGTCGGGTCGAGCGCGGAGGTGGGTTCGTCGAGCAGAAGAATCGGTGCGTTTTTGAGGAAGGCGCGTGCGATTCCGATGCGCTGACGTTGTCCCACGCTCAAATGTCCGCCGCGTTCGCCGACTTGGCTTTCGTAGCCACCCTGCATGGCGAGAATGAATTCTTCCGCTTGGGCGCGGCGTGCCGCTTGCCGGATCTCTTCATCGGTCGCTTCGGGACGACTGTAGGCAATGTTTTCGCGCACGCTGGTGGAGAAAAGCAGCGTGTCCTGCAAAACAATGCCGATCTGCGCGCGCAATGATTTGCGAGTGATTTCCTTGAGATCGCGACCGTCAAGCGCGACGCGTCCGCGCGCCGGATCGTAGAAGCGCGGCACCAAACTCAGCAAAGTACTCTTTCCCGCGCCCGTTCCGCCGACGATGCCAATGATTTGGTTCGGCGCGATCCCGAAACTTATTCCGCGCAAGACTTCTCGCTCGGTCGAGTATCCGAAATCGACGTTATCAAAAGTGATTGCTCCTTTCGTCGACGAAATTACAGTCGCGCCGGGCAGGTCGGTCACATCATCCGCGCGATCAAGTACCTCGAAGCAGCGTTGCGCGCCGGCGGCCGCTCCCTCCATAGCCCACGTGGTGTAGGTGAGTGACTCGAGCGGTTGATACAACATTAATAGATAGGCACTGAAAACCAGAAGCGACCCGAGCGTGAGCGTGCCGGCGAGGACGTGCAGCGTGCCGAGGTAATACATCGAGGCGGTGCCGATGACGATGAGCGTGCTGAGCACAAGCGCGCTACTCATGTTAGTGACGGTGAGCCGAAGATTCGCGCGCAAACTTTCGCGGGCCTGCGTGCGAAACTGATTCACTTCCCAATCTTCGCGCCCGAAGGCGTGGACCATGCGCACGGAGCTCAACACTTCCTGCGTTTGCGCATACAACTCGCTGTCGCGTTCGCGAATGACGGTTGATTGGCTGCGGATTCGTTTCGCGAAAAAATAAATCGCGACAACTACGAGCGGCACGATGCAAAGCGCGAGAAGCGTAAGTTGCCAATCGATCCGCACCATGATCACGAACGTCCCGATCAACGTAATGATGGAACCGAAGATGTTAGTGAATCCCTGGTTGTACATCGTTTGGATCGCCTGCGAATCGTAGGCGACGCGGAAGCTCGAATCGCCCGACCGCTGCGCGTCGTGATACTTGAGGGAGAGCGATTGCAGGTAGGCGTAAAGCTCCGTGCGCAATT
>JALZAX010000368.1 GCA_030948055.1 Verrucomicrobiota bacterium
TCATTTATTTAATAAGAGCTAAGCCACATTATGAAGACCGGAATCTTTACTCTCCTCCTTGCCACCTCCGCCGCCGCGCTTGCGCAAACTGAGCTCAACTTGCCGGAGAACAGTCAAAAAGCTGTCGTTACGCAGCGTCTCGGTATTACGGACATCACCATTAAGTATCACCGTCCCCTGGTGAACGGACGCAAGATCTGGGGCGGAGTGGTGCCGCTTGGCCAAGTCTGGCGAGCAGGCGCGAATGAAAATACTACGATCGAGGTGACCACCCCGGTTTCGATCGAAGGCAAACCACTCGCCGCAGGCACCTACGGGCTGCACATGATTCCGAACACCGACCAGTGGACCGTGATTTTTTCGAAAATGGCGGTGGCGTGGGGCAGCTACAGCTATGACGAAAAAGAGGATGCCCTTCGAGTAACCGTTAAGCCGCGGGAAAACGAAATGGAAGAAGCTCTCGAATTCGAGTTTGAGAATCTCAAACCAGACTCCGCCGACGTCACACTCAAGTGGGAAAAAACTGCCGTCCCATTTCGGGTTTCGGTTAATGAAGCGGAGACCGTCCTGGCCGCCATTCGCAATGAATTGCGGGGTCATGCGCAATACAAATGGAATACGCTCAACGAGGCCGCGCAATATTGCCTCACAAAAAAAGTAGCGCTCGAAGATGGTTTAAAATGGGCCGAGGCGTCGATTCAAAACGAAGAGCGTTTCGAAAACCTAAGCACGAAAGCCGATCTTCTCAAGGCGATGGGCAAAGCTGACGAAGCCAAGAAAATCTGGGATCATGCGCTCGAAATCAGCACGCCCGTTCAACTTTATTCGTACGGGCGCGGCCTCCAGAATCAAAAGCGCGACGCCGAAGCGATGGAGATTTTCCAGTCGTTGACCAAGAAGAGTCCGCAGACCGTTTTCGGTTTACTCGCACAGGCCCGCATTAAATCGGCCTCCGGAGATTTTGTCGGCGCCGCTGAGGCTGCGAAGCAAGCTCAGGCGGCGGCGATTTCGGACGCGCAAAAACAGAACATCAAAACCTTGATCACGCGGCTGGAAGCGAAGCAGGACATCAATAAGTAGATGTTCCTCACACATCTTGGCTGCACTTCGTGCGGACTGCGGCACGAATGGCAGACGCTGCAGAATCTTTGCACCAACTGCGCCAAGCCTCTCTTTCCCGTTTACGATCTCGCCGCCGCTGGCAAGGAGTTGACGCGGGAGTCATTGCGAACTCGCGAGAAATCGCTGTGGCGTTATCGTGAAGTTCTTCCGCTTCCGGCTGGCGCGGAAATGGTCTCGTTAGGCGAAGGTGGCACGCCGCTCCTTTCCGCGAAACGTTTTGGTGACGCGATTGGTCTAACGAGTCTTTGGATCAAAGACGAATCGCAAAATCCGACGCAAAGTTTCAAGGCGCGTGGGATGGCTGTGGCTGTTTCGATGGCGAAATTCCTCGGGGCAAAAAAACTTGCGGTGCCGAGCGCGGGCAACGCGGGCGGCGCGATGGCGGCTTATGCCGCGCGAGCCGGACTCGAGGCGCATGTCTTCATGCCGCGCGATACTCCGCACGCCAACATCGTCGAATGTCGCGAAGTCGGCGCGCACGTGACCTTGATCGACGGACTCATTACCGATTGCGGCGCGGAAATCGCGAAACGAAAAACGGCCGAAGGCTGGTTCGACATGTCCACGTTGAAAGAACCGTATCGCGTGGAGGGAAAAAAAACGCTCGGTTACGAATTGGCCGAGCAGCTCGACTGGCAATTACCCGACGTTGTTCTTTATCCGACCGGTGGCGGCACAGGACTGATCGGAATGTGGAAAGCGTTCGATGAAATGGAAACGCTCGGCTGGGTTGGATCGAAACGGCCACGCATGTTTTCGGTTCAAGCGAGCGGCTGCGCGCCGATTGTGCGCGCCTTTGAGGCAAACGAAAAGTCCGCCACGGAATTTCCAGGCGCACACACACTCGCCTCTGGTTTGCGAGTTCCAAAAGCAGTCGGGGACTTTTTGATGTTGCGCATTTTGCGCGAATCGAACGGCGGCGGTATCACGATTGACGACGATGAAATGATTCGTGTGACCCGCGAAGTGGGCGCGAAGGAAGGCGTCTTCGTCGCGCCGGAAGGCGCCGCTTGTTTCGCCGCGACGAAAGCACTCGTTAGGCAAAAAAAGATCCAAAAAGACGAGCGGGTCGTCATCTTTAACACCGGTTCCGGAATCAAATATCTCGATTGTTACGGCGATTGACACTGCGCCCGAAACGCGGTCTTCGTTAGGCGATGGCGAGAATTCTGATCGCGGATGATCAGCCGGATGTGCTGGAAGCCTTGCGCATTTTGTTGAAAGGCGAAGGACACCAGACCGACGCTGTCACTTCGCTCGCAGGTGTTTTTCAGGCGATCGAGAAACGCGATTACGCAATCCTGCTCATGGATCTGAATTACACGCGCGACACGACTTCCGGCCAGGAAGGGCTGGAAGTAATTCCGAAAATTCAGGCGATCGATAACACCTTGCCGATTGTCGTGATGACGGCGTGGGCCACGATCGATCTCGCCGTCGAAGCGATGAAGCGCGGCGCGCGCGATTTCATTCCGAAGCCGTGGGACAACGAACGCTTGCTCGCGGTGGTGCGGACGCAGATCGAATTATCGAGCGCGCTACGCAAAGGCCGCCGGCTGGAGGCGACGAACAAGTTGTTAGGCGGAAGCATCCCGCACTTGATCGCGGAATCGCCGCGCATGCGGCCGGTGCTGGAATTGATTTCCCGCGTCGCGCCGTCCGATGCGAACGTACTGGTGACTGGCGAAAATGGAACCGGCAAAGGGTTAGTGGCGCGGGCCATTCATGCCCTGTCGAATCGCGCTTCGCACACCATGATCACGGTAAACATGGGCGGTTTGTCGGAGGGAATTTTCGAGAGCGAACTGTTCGGCCATGTGAAAGGTGCATTCACCGATGCGAAAACAGATCGCGCAGGAA
>JALZAX010000369.1 GCA_030948055.1 Verrucomicrobiota bacterium
TGAGGCTTGGAAAGTTTGCCGTCGCCTTTGTATTCGAAAAGGCTGTACATCGGCGTCAGCAAGACGCCTGGCCCGCTGGCATCGACCCGGAGATCGAAGTCGAGTTTGTCGTCGAGGAAAAAGAGCGAGCCATGTCCACGCATGCCGAAGAGTTGCCCGGAAACTTTGAAATCCTCAGTCGAAATGACCCCGTCATTTATTTTGAATGAGGCGGTCGCCTGACGAGCAATGCTATAACCGGCGCGCGGAATTATGGCGGAGAGCAAACTCGAAAGCGGCCCGAATACGGGAATGGCAAAGACATCGCCGTTTGAAACCTTCACGCTGCCGCTGCCGCGCATTTTGTGCGCGTCGTCGCCCCCGCCCTCGAAATTGTACGTGCCGGCTAACTCGCCCTGCGCTGTTTTGTAATCGAAGTAGAGGTCGGTCAGGCGCGGGAAATTGATCCGATCGACGACGATGTTCGCTTTGTAGTACTCGTTTTGCCCGAGAAAAATATCGGCATCGCCGTGCGCGGTGCCGTTGAAGAGCGCGCCGTCGACGTTAATCAACTGCACCCGATCGTCAGTGATGAGCAGATTTCCGCGGGCGCGTTCGAAGGAAAGCGTCTTGCCGAGAAAGACGTAATCCAGTCCGCTCGGCGCATCGATACCCAGTTCAACGTGCGTGTTTTTTCCGCCGTGAAATTGCACCACGCCATTCGCCGTCAGAGATGGAACACCGTGAAATTTGTAAGGTGTGACAACCTTGAACAGTTTGGGATCAACCCAGTAAATCGCCTCCGACGGTCGCAGCGTCGTTTTGATGTGGTCGATCCGGATTTCGTGATGCGGATCGTCGTAGGTAAACGTGCCGGTGCCGACGCCTTCATCGCGCACGACGTGCAAATCGTTAAAGGTGATTGCGCCTTCGGCGACGTGCACGTTGCTGGTCGCGCTATTCGCCCAAACGCCACGGAATCGTGCACGCTGTAATGCGATCGATCCATCGCCCGTCCATGTTTTCGCATCGAGCGACGTGCCGCGAAGATTGATGCGCACGGCCGGCGATTTTGGCCATTCCCACTCGTTCAGAAAATTGCGCAGATCTCCTGCAACGAGCTCGCGCAGCGGCGCAGGATTAATCGTGCTCTCGAGGTTGAGACGAAAATCGCCGGGTGCGTCTAGAAAATCCGCCGACAAATCGCCAGTGGCATGTCGTAAGCGCACATCGCGCAACATGGTGCGCGCACCGTCCCAGGAAAAATCACTCGTTAGGCTAAGAAACGGGATCTTTTTGTAACTGAATTCGCCGAGTTCGACGCGCCCGAGCGCGCTCCAGCGCGGCGGCGATGCGGAAAGGTCGGTCGATCCGGAGAGTTCGATCGTCGGAGCGGAAGCGAAATCGAAATCGCTGAGAATCTTTTCGAAGCCAAACGCGTCGGCAAAGTGTTTGGCGCTGATCGCACTGTGGGCCTGGAATTCTCCAGCTTTCGTCTGGCTATCCCAAACGAGATGGCCGGCGAAATCGCCCGCGGCATCGGTGAATTGCAACTGCGTGACGTTGAGTTTTTGTTCGGCCCATTCGGCGGTGGCAGAGAAATTTCGAATTTCGTATGGGCCTCGCTGCATACGATCGCCGGTGAGGGTGGCGTCGGCGCGTGCTTTCTCCATATGTGCGAGATCGCCGGAAAATTTCAGCTGCAGCGCCGGCGGGCCGCCCGCGAACTTGAACGCATTCAATTCCGCCGCGACGCGCTGCACCAGCTCCACGCGCTGACGCAATTCCGCTTCGGTCATTTCGCGGCCCGGTTTGTAATCCGCGCGTTTGAGCAATTGACCGGTAGCCGAGAGGCGGACGCCGCAAAAAAATCCTTCTGCTCGGCTGATGTAAATTTGATCGGGCGGAAAAAAAACGCGGGCGCGAAAATTCCGCAGTTGTGCTTTCGGCGCTTTGGGATCGCCGAAAGGATTTGGAAAAGTAAGATTAGCATCCCGCACATCGATCGCGTTCAGAAACGGCTGATGATGCAGGAGCGCGGCGTAGTTGATGTCTAACGAGACCTCGTTGACGAGCGCGAGCGTTTCGCGATTGCGGAAATCGAAGATACGCAGGTCCTGCGCGACGAGACCGCGGAATGGATCGAGCGTGAGCCGACCGACGGAAGCTTCGATGCCGCGCTTGTGCAGTTCTTCGACGACGCGGACGCGGAATTGTTTGCCGAGGCCGCGATTCGCCAGATACCAGCCGGCCAAAATCAGGAGCGCGAAAATTGCCGCGACCAGCAGTCGTGTTCCGCTGGCGGCGATTTGGCGTCGCCAATTCCATTTGCGATAAAACGAGCCCGCTGGCCGACGCGGTTTCGATGGATCGAGAAGACTGGAAGGAAGGGCCATGTCCTGAAGACTCAATATGATCTATATCTGACGCGTGACGATTTCTGATCTTCCGGCGCTCAACGCATCACTCAATGCCATCAGCACGGTTTTCATTTCGCTCGGGTGGTATCGGATCCGGCGCGGCCATTGGCAACTGCACGTCGTCTGCATGATCGCGGCCATTGTTACTTCGAGTCTTTTTCTCACGTCGTATGTCACATATCATGTCGCGCGCGGCGGTCACGCGACACAGTTCGGCGGTCTTGGTCTCGTTAGGCCGATTTACTTCGTCATCTTAATCACGCATGTCCTGCTGGCGTTTACCATTTTGCCGCTGGTCATCATCACGCTCGTGCCGACGTTCCGGAAACGCTGGGATAAACATCGCCGCATCGGGAAATGGACCATGCCGATCTGGCTCTATGTTTCGGTCACGGGCGTGCTGGTTTACCTGATGCTTTACAAATGGTGGACGCCGCTGAATCCGCCGTAACAAGAACTAATTTGTGAATCTTGCACTGCTCGGCGGGATGATGTTTGATCTGACGGCGAGAGAACGAATCTATGGTCACGATCGCGACGTTTAACGAGGCGGCAAAGGCAAAGCATCTCAAGAACCGCTT
>JALZAX010000370.1 GCA_030948055.1 Verrucomicrobiota bacterium
GCGCGCGAGAACGCGGCGCGTCTCGGTTTGACTGAGCGCGTTCGATTTATTCGGAGCGACTTGTTTGAGCAAGTTGCTGAAAGATTCGATCTGATCGTCGCGAATCTTCCGTATGTTCCCGAAACTGATCGAGCCACTTCGTCTCGCGAAGTTCTACGTGATCCGCGCGGCGCGCTTTTTGGCGGAGAGGTTGGCGACGAAATCATCCGGAAACTCATCGAGGCCGCGCCCGCGCACTTGCAGCCGGGCGGTTTACTCGCGCTCGAAATTGGAATTAACCAGGCCGAGGGGCTTTCCGCATTTCTGGTCGAGCGCGGATATCACGATATTTCGGCGCGACAGGACTTTGCCGGTGTGACACGCTTCCTCCTCGCGAAGCATGGATAAGATTCTCGTTCACGGCGGTCATTCGCTTTCCGGTTCGATCAAGATCAGTGGCTCGAAAAATTCCGCGCTGCCGATCTTGGCCGCGACCTTGCTCACGCGCGAGCCGTGCGTCCTGCATCACGTGCCGGATTTGAGCGACACGAATTACATGCTGCAAATCCTCTCGCATCTCGGGGCGAGCGTGGAACGCGCCAGCGGAACAGTCACAGTTACGGCGGAGAAAATCGAATCGGTCGCGCCGTATGATGTTGTGCGAAAAATGCGTGCGTCGGTTTGCGTGCTCGGTCCGCTGCTCGGGCGTTGCCGCGAAGCGACGGTTTCGCTGCCGGGCGGCTGCATCATTGGCGATCGACCGATCGATTTGCATCTCAAAGGATTCGAGGCGCTCGGCGCTGCCATTCGCGTGGAGAACGGCAACGTCAAAGTTTTCGCGCCGAAATTGCAGGGCGCGGTGATTAATCTGCGCGGAAAATTTGGACCGACCGTTCTCGGCACCGATAACGTGATGATGGCCGCAGTTCTGGCCGAAGGCACAACGGTGATTGAAGGCGCGGCGGCGGAGCCGGAAGTGTGCGACCTCGCTGATTTTTTAAACAAGATGGGCGCGAAAATCGAGGGCCTCGGTACGCGTCGTTTAATTATTGAGGGCGTGAAGGAATTGCACGGCGCCGAACACACCATTATTCCTGACCGCATCGAGACGGGGACGTTTTTGGTCGCCGGCGCGATTTGCGGTAACGGCGTCACCGTGACCCGCGCCGAGCCGAAACACATCGAAGCGATCACGACCGCGCTCACTGACGCCGGCTACAAAGTCACCACGACGAAAAATTCCATCACGGTTTCGCCGAACGGCGCTTCGAAACCGCTCGAGATCGCCACCCAACCGTATCCCGGTTTTCCGACCGACATGCAGGCGCAAATGTGCGCGCTTCTTTCCACCACCGAAGGCATCAGCGTCGTGACGGAAAATATTTTTCCGCAGCGCTACATGCATCTGGCCGAAATGAAACGCATGGGCGCGCATGTGCAGATCGAAGGACCGACCGCCGTCATCACCGGCGTCCACAAACTTCTCGGCGCGCCGGTCATGGCGAGCGATCTGCGCGCATCGGCCGCGCTTGTCCTCGCCGGACTAAAAGCGGAAGGCGTGACGGAAATCAGTCGCGTGTATCACATCGATCGCGGCTACGAACATCTCGATGAAAAGCTTGGCGAGCTCGGTGCCCACATCGAACGCGTGAAAGCTGATTGAGATGAGCGACCCCAATACCCGCACTTGGGCGGTGGCCTGTCACGCCGCTGCGCTGCTCGGTTTCATTGTTCCGGGCGCGGGTCACATTCTTCCGGTGCTGCTCATTTGGCTGATCAAACGCGGCGAATCACCCGAAGTGGACGAGCACGGAAAAGAGTCGCTCAACTTCCAAATCACCATGCTGCTCTGCAACATCGTCGCCGGCATCCTGTGTTTGTTGCTAGTCGGTTTCGTCCTCCTCGGGATTCTGCACGTGCTCAACGTGATCCTGGTCATCATCGCCTCGCTGAAAGCGAACGAAGGCAAACTTTACCGCTATCCCTTCGCGCTCCGCTTACTCAAGTAACGCGCGCAACGTTTTCATATTCTCAACATCTTCGCGCAGTTCTTTATCCTTCGGTGTTTCGAGAACCTTCGGGATTTTTGCCAGCCGGCGATCGCGCATGATGAAACGGAATGCGTTCAGCCCGATCTTCCCTTTACCAATGTGTTCGTGGCGATCGACACGCGAGCCGCGCGCCGTTTTCGAATCGTTCAGATGTAAGGCCGCGAGTTTTTCGAGACCGACGATGCGATTGAAATCGGCGAAGACTTTTCGCGTCGAAGCTTCGGTGGATAAATTATAACCGGCCGCGAAGACGTGCGCCGTATCCAGGCAAACGCAAGGCGTTCCGGTTCGCGCACGTTTTCGATAATGTAGGCAATCTGCTCAAAGGAATGGCCGAGCGTCGATCCTTGGCCTGCTGTCGTTTCGAGCGCGATCTTCGTTTTGATTTTCGGCAAGACAGCGTGGACCGCGTCGATTGAATCGACGATCCGATTCAACCCCGCTTCTTCGCCCGCGCCGAGATGCGCGCCTGGGTGCAAAACGAGAAACGGCAATTCCAGATGATTTGCCCTAACGAGTTCTTCCGCGAGCGCGCGTAACGAGTTTGCGTGGAACTGCGGATTGGTTGCGGCGAGATTGATCAGATAATTCGAGTGTGCAAACGCAGCGCTGAGTTGTTTGCGTTGCGCGTGCCTAACGAATGCTTTGATCTCCGCGCGCTCCAGCGGACGCGCGAACCATTGCATATTGTTCTTCACGAAAATCTGCATCGCGGTCGCCTCAATTGTGCAGGCGCGCTCAATTGCGCGATGCAAGCCTCCGCCAATCGACATGTGGGCGCCGAGGAGATGCGGCATCAAAAATTCTTCGGATGCCAATGAGGCTTGGAAAGTTTGCCGTCGCCTTTGTATTCGAAAAGGCTGTACATCGGCGTCAGCAAGACGCCTGGCCCGCTGGCATCGACCCGGAGATCGAAGTCGAGTTTGTCGTCGAGGAAAAAGAGCG
>JALZAX010000056.1 GCA_030948055.1 Verrucomicrobiota bacterium
ATTTGGAGCCGTTCGTTTTTGGGGATTCTCCCGATGAAGAGGAGCGCGCCGAAATTCTCGACCTTTCGCAATGGTTAGATCAGGTCGCGGGACGTTTAATTTTCGCGGACAATTTTTTGCTGCGCCGCGATCCGTTGCCGGACGAACTCCAAAAGCGCGGCGTGATTCTAAAGCCGCTCGAGCGCGGCTTGATCGAACACGAAGATCTTTTCCGCAAACATTTCATCGCCCGGCCGACGCCGCTCGGTTCGGCCAAGTTTGCCGCACTGCATGAAGCACTCGTTAGGGCCGGAACGTTTGTTTACGTCCCGCGCGGTGTGGAAGTGGAATTACCGATCGAAGTTTTCCACTGGCTCAATGCCGAGAACGCCTCAGTCTTTCCGCATACGTTGCTCATCGCGGATGAAATGTCGAAGGTGACGCTGGTCGAGCATTTTCGTTCGGCGCAAAAGGGACGTCGGGGTTTTTCCTGTGGCGTGAACGATCTCGTCGTCGGCCGCGGCGCCAAGGTCACCTACGTTTGCGCACAAAACTGGAATGAGAAGGTCCTCTCGATTCAAATGAATGCGACCACGGTCGAGCGTGACGCTTCCGCGATGAGTCTGAATCTCAATCTCGGCGGCGCCTATTCGCGTTTCGAAAGCTTTAGCCGACTGGCTGGTGAGGGGGCGCGGAGCGATCTACTCGCGGTCGCAGTCGCGCAAGGCGCGCAGGAATTCGACGCGCGGACGTTGCAGGAACATGCTTCGCCGCACACCACGAGCGACCTGCTCTACAAGAATTCACTCAGCGACAAATCGCGCACGACTTTCGGTGGACTCATTCGCGTCGAGCCGCACGCACATTTTACCGACGCCTACCAGACGGTAAGGAATCTTCTTCTCAGCGACGACGCGGAAGCGAACTCGATGCCGGGGCTTGAAATCCTGGCGGACAACGTGAAATGCAGCCACGGCGCGACTTCGGGACAGCTCAACGAAGAAGAGCTTTTCTACCTGCTCGCGCGCGGCATTCCGAAAAATGTCGCGCAGCATCTACTCGTGGCCGGCTTCCTCGACGAAGTGGTGCAACGGCTCGATCAGCCGAAGATCGCTGCCAAGCTGCACGACATGATCGAAGCGAAATTCTCGCGCAGCACTCGTTAGGCGTAAAGGCGCGCGACCGCGCGGGCTTGCTCGTGCACCCGTTCGACAAGCTGCTTCGGTTCGAGCACGCGCACGTGACTCCCCCAACTGAGGATCCAGCGCTCGATTTCCTCCAGGCCTCCGAGTTCAAGCGCGAGAATAGCCGAACCATCTTTCGCAGAGCGAAAGCGCTGCGACTCATGCCAGGTTCGCTCGCTAACCAAACGAGCGGCAAAGGCATCAAATTTCAATTTGATACGATGTTTTTTGCCGCCTTCAAAAACGCCGAAACTTCCGCTCAAGACTTTACTGATCGAAAAATCGGCCGGTCGCCGAAATCTTGCACTCGTTAGGCAGACGTTGCGCATGCGTGGCAACGCAAAGGTGCGCAGATCCTTCCGTTCCAGATCCTCGGCGAAGACGTACCACTGATTCTCCAGACACGCGATGTGATACGGGCGGACGCGACGCGCCTCGAATTCTTTGCTCTTCAGTTTTCGATATTCGAACTCAAGTTCGACTGAACGCAGGACGGCCTGACTGACTTTTTCGAAAAGATCGAGGTCAGCCACGCTCGCGCCTGCGCTATGAAAGGAAATCGTTTCTTCCATATCGCTCCAGGAAAACGACACGCGTTCCCTCAAACTGTCGGCGATCTTGCGGAAGGCCGATCGCAGCGGTCGCTCGAACGGGGTCCCATGATACTGCGCCAAGGCCTTCTGCGCGACGAACAATGCCGCAACTTCTCCTTCCGACACTTCGATGCTCGGAAAACTCGCCACCTCTTCCGTGTAATGAAACCCGAAACGCAGTGCGTCGTATTCGATGGGCAAGCCGAGCCGATCGCGCATGAAATCGATGTCACGTTGGATCGTCTTCTTCGAAACCTCGATCTCCTGCGCGATCTTCCGGCAATTCGGATACTCGCCCGCTTTCAGTTGCGCATGGATGCGCATCATCCGCTCCAGCGGCGGTCGTGAAGATTTCTCAGCTAACTTTTCTTTAGATTTCTTTACCATCGGACAACCAATGTCCTACCCGCGCCTGCAAGATGGCGCGCATGAAACATTATTCCAATCGTTACCGTCGCAGCACGCTACTTCCCGTGCCTTACTCCCTTCGGCCCGATCGACTCGAGCGTGGGATCAAGATTTTGCGCGCGTTGCGTCTTTCACTCGCGGCCGAGGTGCCGCAAGTCCGGCCACAGCAATGCGAATTTAAGTTCGTCCTCGCCAAAGCGCGCTAGAGCCGAGGAGAGAATCCTTGCGTGTGCGAAAGCGCGTGGGTTACGTTCGTTCCCCGCGCATGAACGTCACCGGCACGATCGACGCCATCCTCAGCCAAAAAAGCGGCGAAGTTTTCTCGGTCGCGCCCGACGCGACGGTTTACGATGCGGTTGCGAAGATGGCCGAGAAAAATTGCGGCGCCCTGGTCGTGATGGACGGCGAAAAATTGGTCGGCATCATTTCCGAGCGCGATTACACGCGCAAAGTAATGTTGCGGGGCAAGAAATCGCGCGAGACACCGGTAAGCGAAATCATGTCGACGCACCTGACCACGGTCGAGCCGAAGGAGAGCGTCGATCATTGCCTGAAATTCATGACCGACAAACGCGTCCGGCATTTGCCGGTAGTGGAAAATGGGAAACTGGTCGGCGTGATTTCGATCGGCGATCTGGTCAAGCACGTTATCTCCGTGCAGAGCGCGACCTTGCAGCAACTGGAGAGCTACATCTCCGGCGGCTACGGAAGTTAGTTCGTTAGATTCCAGACCGTCTCGCCGCGCACGATCGTTCGCACAGCGCGCCCTTTCATCGTCCAGCCGTCGAACGGCGAATTGCGCGACAAGCTCGCCGACTCGCCCAACCGATAAGTCCATTCCAGATTCGGATCGATCAGCGTCACGTCGGCGCTCGCGCCTAACGAAAGGTTGCCCGCGTGCAAATTCAACAGGCGCGCAGGATTCGCCGTGAACATTTCGATTAAACGCGGCAGCTCGATCGTCTTCGTTTTGTGCACGAGTAAATCGAGGAAGAGGCCAAGCTCCGTTTCCAATCCGAGAATTCCAAACGGTGCCTGATCGAACTCCACTTCCTTCTCGAATTGCGCGTGCGGCGCGTGATCGCTCGCCAGAATGTCGAGTGTTCCATCCGCAATTCCCGCGAGGAGCGCTTCGATGTCCGCCTGCGTCCGCAAAGGCGGATTTATTTTGTAATTCGTGTCGAAATTCTGAGTAGACTCGTCCGTCAACGCGAGGTGATGCGGACAAACCTCGCCGCTGATTTTCACGCCGCGCGCGCGCGCTTCGCGCAGCAAACGCACGCTCCCGGCCGCGCTGATGTGCTGGCAATGAATGTGATGATCGCAAAGTTCCGCGAGCAGAATGTTGCGCGCGACGATCGCTTCTTCGCCGGCGGACGGCCAGCCGGGCAAGCCGAGCAACGTGCTCCAATAACCTTCATGCACGACGCCGTTGCCGACGAGATTGTAGTCCTGGCAATGATCGAGCACCGGCACGCCGACCATGCGCGCGTATTCGACCGCCCGTCGCATCAGTTCGTTATTCTGCACGCAATGCCCATCATCAGTGATCGCGACGACGCCGGCTTGCGCGAGCGAACCGATCGGCGCCAATTCTTCGCCCGCGAGATTTTTTGAAATCGCGCCGGTCGGCAAAACATTCACACACGCTTTTTCCGCCGCGCGATCCTTGATCAAGGCAATCGTGCTCGGACTGTCGGCAACCGGCGAAGTGTTCGGCATGCAAACGACGGTGGTGAATCCACCCGCCGCGGCGCAACGCGCACCAGATTCGATGGTTTCCTTCCAGGCAAATCCGGGCTCGCGGAAATGAACGTGAATGTCGATCAATCCCGGCGCGACGATCAATCCAGTCGCATCGATGACTTCCGCCTTATCAATTTCCTTCGCGATTTTGCCGTCGGCGATGAAGAGATCAGCGATCTCGTCGCGTTTATTCGCCGGATCGATAATCCGGCCGTTGCGAATGACGATCGCACTCACGCGGCGATTCCTCCGCAAAGATAAAGAACGGCCATGCGCACCGCGAGGCCGTTCGTGACCTGATCGAGAATGACGCTTTGCACGCCGTCGGCCAGGTCGCTATCGATCTCGACACCGCGATTGATCGGGCCCGGATGCATGATGAGGCAATCGGGTTTGAGCAACTTCGCGCGAGCTTTGGTTAGGCCGAAGAGCCAGATGTATTCGCCGAGGCCGGGAAAATATTCTTTGCGCTGACGCTCGTGTTGGACGCGAAGCAAGTTAACGACATCGACAGTTGGCAAAACTTCATCGATGCGATGCGAAATGGTCACGCCGAGTTTTTCGAACTCGCGCGGCACGAGCGTGCTCGGCCCGATGAGGGTCACGCGCGCGCCGAGTTTCAAGAGGGCAAAAATATTCGAGCGCGCGACTCGGCTGAACAAGATGTCGCCGACAATCGCGACATGCAGTCCCGCGATGGATCCGCGGCGTTCACGGATCGTGTAGAGATCGAGCAATGCCTGAGTCGGATGTTCGTGCGCGCCGTCGCCGGCGTTGATCACGTTCGAGCGCAATCGCTCCGCCAGAAACTGCGGCGCGCCGGCTGAGCTGTGACGCAGAACAATGATATCGGCGTGATAGGCCTCCAGGATCTTCGCGGTGTCCTTGAGTGTCTCACCTTTCGTTAGGCTGGAAGTGGTCGCGGAGATATTGATCACGTCTGCGCTTAGGCGCATGGCTGCGAGTTCGAACGAAGTGCGCGTGCGCGTGCTCGGCTCCACAAAAAAATTGACCAGCGTCTTCCCGCGCAGCGCTGGAACTTTTTTCACTTCGCGCGTTCCGACTTGTTTGAAAGCGTCGGCCGTATCGAGAACGAAAGTGATTTCGTCGGCCGACAATTCACGAATGCCGACCAGATCTTTTCGATTCCAACGTCGTTCCGTGCTCATTCGGAAGTTTTTTGAGGCCACGGATTAACACGGATGAAACACGGATTATGAAGAAGCATTCGACGCCTTCTCTCCTCATCCGTGTTAATCCGTGTTAATCGGTGGCGAAAATTCATTCCTTGATCAGCCAAACGGCGTCCGGTTCATTGTCGACATTCTCGAGTCGCAGGCGCACACGTTCGCCCGCAGCGGTCGGCAAATTCTTACCGACGTAATCAGCGCGAATCGGAAGTTCGCGATGACCGCGATCGATCAGGGTGGCGAGCTGAATCCGCGCTGGCCGGCCGAAGGAACCGATCGCATCCATGGCGGCGCGGGTCGTGCGACCGGTGTAGAAAACGTCATCGACAATAATGACCGTTCGCCCCTCGAGCGGCAGCGGGAGTCGCGAAGCAGCGACAATCGGAAGTTCAGCTCGTTTGCCGACATCGTCGCGATGCATGGAGACATCGATGACGCCGGTTTCGATTTTCGTTTTCGAAAATTCCTCGATGAAACTCGCCAACCGCTGAGCGATCTCAACTCCGCGCGACGGAATACCGGCGAGGATGACAGAACTCAGCTCGGAGTTCCGTTCGATAATTTCATGCGCGATGCGGCGGAGCGCATTACGAATGGCGGCGGCGTCCAGAACTGGAGCGCCTTCGATTTTGGCAGGTGCTGTTGGTTTGGTCATTCAGCTTCCTTCGCGATCTCGCGGGATCGCATTAAAGGATGCGGACTAAAATTAAGAGGGCGTCGCTGGCCGGCCCTCCTTCATTCTTTTACTTCGCCAGTTTGAGCGATGTTTCAATATCCAATCGAGCAGCGCTTTTTCAAAGCCGATATCTGAGCCGGCTTTTTCGCTCTCGATCCATTTGTGTTTCAAAATTTCTTCGCGCTCAGCGAGGAACTCTTTATAGAGCACCGAGTTCTTGACGAACTGGGACTGCTCAGCTTGCGCAGCGACCATCTCGGCATTGTCTTTCATATCGGAGAAGCCCGGTCAACCAAAACCGTTCTGTCGTTTAGACTTAGCATCGGGCGTACCTATTCAAGTCGCGTGTCGTTGTACCGTTTCACTCCAGCGTCTCGCGCAATCGTTTCGCGATCTTCCGGAACTCGGCGGCGACCGGTGAATCCAGCATCTCTGCCGTGATCGGCCGGCCACGATCGCCCGATTCGCGCGTCGCGATGTCGATGGGAATTTGGCCTAACAAGTCCACGCGCAAACGTTTTGCTTCGCGTTCGCCGCCGCCGCTTCCGAAAATGTCGTACCGTTTTCCGCTCTCCGGCGAGATGAAGTAGCTCATGTTTTCGATCAGACCGAGCACCGGCACGTTTACTTTTTCGAACATGGTCGCGGCCTTGCGCGCGTCGATCAGGGCGACTTCCTGCGGCGTGGTCACAATGATCGCGCCGGCGAGCGCGACGGTTTGAACAATGGTGAGCTGGATGTCGCCGGTGCCCGGCGGCAGATCGAGCACCAGAAAATCCAGCTCGCCCCATTCCACTTGTCGCAAGAATTGTTGCGTATACCGCGTCACCATCGGGCCGCGCAAAATCGCCGGCGAAGCATCATCGAGCAGAAAACCCATCGACATCAGCTTGAGATCATACTGCTCGATCGGAATGATCTTGTTCTCTTCCGTCGCGGTCGGTTTCTCGCGTGTGCCGAACATGAGCGAAATGCTCGGGCCGTAAATGTCGCAATCGCACAAGCCGACGCGGGCATCGCTTTGCTGCAACGCGACCGCGAGATTCGCCGCCACCGTTGATTTACCGACGCCTCCTTTTCCGCTGGCAATCGCGATGACGTGCTTGATCCCTTCGATGCGGGTCGCACCCACTCCCGCTGTGCCGGCGCCAGCTGGCGGCGCGTGAATATCAATCAATACTTTAGCACTCGTTAGGCCGGCAATATTTTGCAGGGCAGTTTCCGCCTCTGTTTTGATCGCACGCGGAATGGCCGGTTCATTCGTGGTCAAAGCGAGCTGCACCACGACCGAGCTGTTCTTGATTTCGATGCCTTTGACGAGACCGAACGAAACGATGTCGCGACTAAAGCCGGGATACTTAACCGCTTTAAGCGCTTCTTTAATCTGTTCTTCCGTGACCGCCATGAGTGGCGGTGAACCTACGCGCTGCGTCTTGCCGGTAAAGAAACGAACGCGTCAGCGCGCTATCGCATCGTCGACACTGGATCCGATGGATGATTCTGTCTTGCAGGCGACAAGTACGCTCGCAATGACTGAACTCATGGCGATGAGAAACAGGCTGATTTCGAACATGCGATTCATTGAGCAGCGCGCGTACCGCCTACGTTTTCCCTAGGAGGAGTCGAAACGCGGCGCCGAATTTGAGTTAACAAAGCGACACTTATGTCGCGTTTCGCGACAGCGATCAGCGTGGCAGCGGCTGCTCAAGATTTGCCAAGGCGTAGGCAATCACGGCATTTAGCGCCGCGGTTTCCGCCAAGTCTTTTGGCTTAATCTTGTCGAGCGTGTCGGCCGCAGTGTGGTGGTAATTAAAATAGAAACGGTTGTCTTGGATGGGCGCAAAGCACGGGACGCCGGCCTTGGCAAGTGGTCCAATGTCGGCGCCGGAATGTTCCACTACGGCCAGGAGTTGCGCTCCAATAGGCGCCAACAATTTCGCCGCCGGCAGGAGCATGTTCTTTATCTCTGCTTTGCCCTGGATGTTCATCCCCAGCGGATGATCGGCACCGCCGTCTGTTTCGATCGCGGCGAATTGGTTGGCCATTTCAGAGGCGTGATCCTTGGCGTATCCGTCACCACCGCGCAGTCCGTTTTCTTCATTCATCCAGGCGATGACTCGGATGGTGCGTTTCGGTTTCAATTTTAGTTGCCTAACGAGTTGTGCGACTTGCATGGAAACAGCGACGCCCGCGCCGTCGTCGATTGCGCCCGTTCCGAGATCCCACGAATCGAGATGCCCCGAGACAATAATTACTTGTTCCGGATGTTCGGTGCCTTTGATATCGCCGATGACGTTAAAACTTTCCGCGTCCGGCAGCGTTTGCGGTGTCAGAGTTAATTTCATTTTCACCGGACCTTGGGCGGTGAGTGCGGCGATCAAATCCGCATCTTCATATGTGACCGCGCCCGCTGGAATTTTCGCCACACCGTCGGCGTATGTTGTCATGCCGGTGTGCGGCAGGCGAAAATCCGCGCCCCCGACGGAACGAATTAAACACGCCACTGCACCCAGTCGCGCCGCGGCGCTCGGCGCATCGCTGCGGTAAGTGACCGCATCGCCATAGGCCTCCCCGGCGTGACCTTCTGCCGCCATCGCTTTGTCGAAGGCGTGCGTAAAGAGAACAATTTTGCCCGCGACCTTCTCTTTGCCTAACGAGTTCAAGTCGTCGAAATCACGCGCGCAAATAACTTCCGCAGCGATTCCTTCCGGCGGCGTGGCGACACTTCCGCCGAGGGCGCACAGGATAATTTTCTGTGTCGTGTTCGCCGCCATCCCAGACCATTCAATCAGCGCTGCCGTTTCTTCGCCGCGCACCCAATGCGGCACCATCACTTTTTCCAACTGCACTTCCGCGCCGATTGCTTTCAGTTCGGCCGCGACATACTCGACTGCCTTTTGGGCCTGCAACGATCCGCTCAGACGCGGCCCGATGTTATTTGAGAGATGCGCGACTTGCCGCCAGGCGTAATCGCTGCTCATCGCCGCCTGCTGCAGTTGTTTTAGTTCATCGAGCGTTTGCGCGGAAAACGGCGTGGCGGTTGGTGAAGGCGTTGGCGAAGCTTCCTGCCCATTCACACGGGCGATGAAAAATGCCGCAGCCGTCATCCACGCGATGCGGTAAATAGTGCGCCTTCTAAGATCTCGCATGCGGGACTGTCGCCGCGAATCGCTTGAGGTAAAATGGGTTCGTTGTCGCGCCGGCGCGCGCGGACGCTGCGCAAAAATCAATCCTGATTGAGGTCGATTCGGTCTTTCTTCCCCGAGATTTCCGCTTCAATCGTGGAATAATTCCAACGGCCGGCCACCTTCGTCGCGACGACGTAAACCGTGCCGCTTCCTTTCGGGCCGGAAATCGGAATGGAGAGGTTGGCTTCACCGGATGCCCCGTCGGCATGCGTGTTTCCCGAAACGAACAGACCATCCTTAATCGGAGTGCCGAGCGCGGCCACTACCTCAGGATTGGCCTTGGCCCGGTTGAGCGCGGTTTTGTAAACATCGGTCGACTTCATCACGCTGAAGACGAAAACGATGATGCAGGTAACGAAGACTGCGATGATCGCGATGAAAGAAAGACAACCAACGGGGACAAACCATTTCCAATTACGACTCCACCAACCCGGTCTGGGTGGCAATGCGACGGGCGGCGGAGTGGCTTGATCCATTAGCTTCGGAAACTACCGCGGGAGTGTTTGCCTAACGAGGACGAAAATTAATCGTGCGCGTATTTTTCCGCGCCCAAAAAATGGAGCGAAACATACCGCTCATCGCCGACCACCCAACTGTCGTGGCCCGGCCCGATATAAAACAGTTCGCCGCCGCGCATTTCAAAATAACGGCCATCATCCATCTGGCAGGCCGCGCAACCGGAGACGACCATCCCGACGTGTTCGACCTGACATGAGGTTGCGCCGGTCGCGGCGCCCACATGGACCGACCATTTCCAGCCGGGCTCGTAACTGGCGCGGCCGATCGTCATCCCGCCGATCTTTACCACTTCAAATTTTCCTTTCTCGAACGTCCGCACCTCATCGGGTTCTGCGAAACGTTTGAGGAGGAAGTCGTTCATTTCAGACGGCCTTCATCATAATCGATCAGGTCGGGAATTGTGACGATGTCCTGACGATCTTCGATGCCCATCTCTTTTTTGCGCTTGGCCAGAGTGGGCGCGGCAAAATCATTCCAGCCCAGTTTGCTCGCAAAGCCATTCCAGACAAAGAGGTCACCATCATTCAGACGCCGACCGTTTTCGAAACACCAATCCTGGATTTCTTCATCAGTCCCACCCTGCAGCACGCGTTCACGCAACTTCGCATAATCGACATGCATGAAGGCGCAACAAACACCGTCGGCCGCCTTCGGATTGCCGAGATTCGGATGATAATCCTCGCCTAATTCGCCGCGAGCATGGATGCGAATCTTGTCGAGCATGCGCGGGAAATACATCATGCCACGCGTCTTTTCTTTCGGGCTTCGGGGATAAGTGCTCACGGTTCCTCCTCGAACTACTCGTTAGACCAATCCCTGATCCATCATGGCGTTGGCGACCTTGAGGAAGCCGGCGATGTTGGCGCCGTTCACGTAGTTGCCCGGTGTGCCGTACTTTTCTGCCGTGCGATAACAGGTTTCGTGGATTGTCTTCATAATGTTGAAGAGACGCGCGTCCACTTCTTCGCGCGTCCAGGAAATGCGCATGCTGTTCTGAGCCATTTCTAATCCGGAGGTGGCGACGCCGCCGGCGTTGGCCGCTTTGCCGGGGCCAAAGAGAATTTTTGCGTCGAGAAACTGATTCACGCCATCGATGGTCGTCGGCATGTTCGCGCCTTCCGAGACCACATAGACGCCGTTGCGCAAAAGATTCGCCGCGTCTTTGCCATTGATCTCGTTTTGCGTCGCGCTGGGAAAGGCGCACTGCGCTTGATGATCCCAGAGTGGATTGTGGTCTAACGAGTGGTCGAT
>JALZAX010000371.1 GCA_030948055.1 Verrucomicrobiota bacterium
GTTGGGATTCGTCACTTTGAACCCGCCCTTTTGCAGGTCCTCACTAAAATCGAGCAGCGAACCGCTCACGAAAAGCGCGCTCTTCGGATCGACCACCACCCGCACACTGGATGACTCCACCATGATGTCGCGATTGGCCGGTCCATCGACCAAATCCATTTTGTATTGCAACCCCGAGCAACCGCCGCCGATCACCGCGACGCGCAAGGCGCCACCGGGGCGGCCTTGTTTTTGTAGCAGCCCGGTGAGTTTGCGCGACGCGTTTTCCGTGACCTTGATCAGCCGTTCGTTGCCAATCTTGTAATTGATCGCCGTGGGCGAGGTTTCGGTTACAGACACGAAACCAGTTTACAACACGACAGCTTCTTCGGCTAACGATGCGAGATGCTCGGCCGCGATTTTCTCGATGTCAGCCAACGCCTCGACATGTTGAAATTTCTCGCGCAAGGCTTTGCTGCCGGGAAATCCCTTTGAATAAGCCATCAAGCGCGCGCGCATTGAGCGAATCGCTTGATCTTCGTTTTTCCATTCCTGGACCGCGAGTTCGCAATGCCGCTGAATCAGCGCCCAGCGTTCGGAAAGATCGGGCGGCGGCAATAATTCTCCGGTCAAAAGCTCATGTTTAATCTGTCGGAAAATCCAGGGCGAACTCATGGCGGCGCGACCGATCATCACCCCGGCAATTCCCGTTTCGTCGCGTCGCCTAACGACATCTGCCGCGCCCGTGATGTCGCCATTACCGATAACAGGGATGCGAACGGCCTCGACAACTTGCCCGATCACTTTCCAGTCGGCTGCGCCGGAATACCCCTGCGCGCGGGTGCGGCCGTGAACAGCGATGGCCGCGATGCCTAACGACTCCAAGATCTGCGCGACTTTTGGCGCATTGATCGACGCGTCGTCCCAGCCAATGCGAATCTTGGCCGTGACGGGAATCGGATCCGCGGCCCTAACGACTGCTTCCGCAACGGCGGCGAGCGTAGGACAATCTTTGAGCAGAGCGGAGCCGCCATTTTTCGCCACCACTTTGTTCACTGGACAGCCGAAATTCAGGTCGATGAAATCGGGTTGCACCCAATCGATCACGTGCCGCGCGGCTTCCGCCATGTGCTCGGCGTTGCCACCGAAAAGTTGAACGCCGAGCGGCCGTTCGCATTCGTCGAAGTCGAGATATTCGCGGGTGCGATCGTTCCGGCGAAACACGCCTTCCGAGGAAACGAATTCCGTCACCAGGACATCGGCGCCGCGCTCCTTGCAAAGCTGACGAAAAATCTTGTCCGACACGCCGGCCATGGGCGCCAAGTAGAGTGGGAATTTTCCCTCAGCGAACCAAGGAAGTTGCGAAGTCATCGGAGCGGAAATTTCGACAGGATTAACAGGATTGTTCAGGATTAAGAGAAAGGCGTCTGAGACTTTAACGCAATCCTGTAAATCCTGTTAATCCTGTCTGTCTTACGCGGCGCCTTTCAACAAATGCGCGACTTCGTTTTGCACAGATTCCAATTCATCGAGACGCATTTGCACATCGGGCACGATGAAAACGTCGCCGTTCTTCGCGTGTTCGTAAATGAGCACGCGGCCCGTGTCGGTCGCTTCCGCCTTCACTTGTTTCAAAACGCGCTTTCGTTCCAGCATGACCGCCAGCACGTAACAGGCATTCGGTTGTGAATTTTCCGCGAGCAAGCGCCGCAAAAGTTCCTCGGCATTTTCCTTGGCCAACGGCTCTGGCGGAGTTGGCGGCGGCGGTTCGTAACGCGTTTTCCAAAACGAAAACGGCTGAATGTTCTCGTTCCGCTTCGCCCAACCTTCTTCGCTTAGGTCTTCACGACGATAGCCGGAGCCTTCGCGAAAAAGCAAAGTGTAAAGTTCTTCGCCCGCTTCGAATGGGCGGCTCGTGGCCGCGCACACTTCTGCGCGATGTTTGATCGGCCACTCATTCGCCAGCGGATTCATCGTGCGACAACGGGGCGACTGGCGAAAGGATTCAGGCTGCGGACGTCGCGGTTAGTCGCGCGCAAATAAAGCAGAATCAATCCGAAGGCAGCGAAAAGAATGTTCGGTAACCAGGCGGCGAGCCAGGCCGCGATGCGGTCGCCTTCGCCTAAGGCCAGAAAAAGATGGGTGAGAAAGTTCAAAGAAAACACCAGGGCAATGGCGAGTGCGACATTAGAAAGCACGCCCGTGCGAGAATAGCCGATAGCCAGGGGCGCGGCCAGAAAGACGATCACCAGACAGGTCCATGGCAGCGCGAGGCGGTATTGAAAATGCGTCGCGAAGGGCGCGAGGAGCGCGTGCGGGAAATCGGAATTGAAATGCAGATACTCGCGCAGCTCTGGAAAACTGAGCAGTTCGGCTTTCATGTTCGTGCTGGCGAGTCGAAATGGCGTTTCACTCCATTGCGGCATCCGGAGCGTGTCGAAGTTCTGCTCTTCCGTGATGTTGCCCGCCTCGTCATATTTCACGACTTTCACCTGTTTGAGTTCCCATTCGTGTGCCTGTTCGAGATACGACCCGCTGGCCGCGAGGTAATTGATCACGATGTTATCATTCGCGTCCTGCTGCAGCACCTGCACGGTAGTGAACTCGTTTCTGTCCGGCCGGAAACGTTGGATGAACCAGGTGCGATTGTCGGAACGATTGCGAAAAATTTGCCCGAGCAAACTCGGATCGCGCGCATCGGCACGCATGTCCTCGAAATAGGCTTTGCGCGCCTGTTCCGCGTGCGGCGCGAGTGAGTAATTGAGCGCGCCGCTGATTGCCGCCGTCAGCAGTCCCATGATAAACAGCGGAAACAAGAGTCTCGGAACGCTCACGCCATTCGCCAGCATCGAAACAATTTCGTTCGTGCGCGACATCTTGCTCAGGCAAAAGAGGAGCGCGAGCAAGAGCGCGATCGGCAGGACGATAACGATGATCTCCGGAAATTGCGTGAAGTAATACGCGGCCACGGTGGAG
>JALZAX010000057.1 GCA_030948055.1 Verrucomicrobiota bacterium
GTTCTGCGAAACGTTTGAGGAGGAAGTCGTTCATTTCAGACGGCCTTCATCATAATCGATCAGGTCGGGAATTGTGACGATGTCCTGACGATCTTCGATGCCCATCTCTTTTTTGCGCTTGGCCAGCGTGGGCGCAGCAAAATCGTTCCAGCCCAGTTTGGTCGCGAAGCCATTCCAGACAAAAAGATCGCCATCATTCAGGCGCCGGCCGTTTTCGAAACACCAATCCTGGATTTCTTCATCAGTCCCACCCTGCAGCACGCGTTCGCGCAACTTCGCATAATCGACATGCATGAAGGCGCAACAAACGCCATCGGCCGCTTTCGGATTGCCGAGATTCTGATGATAATCCGCGCCTAATTCGCCGCGCGCGTGGATGCGAATCTTGTCGAGCATGCGCGGGAAATACATCATGCCGCGCGTCTTTTCCTTCGGGCTTCGGGGATAAGTGCTCATAGGGAATCTCCTGGAACTACTCGTTAGACCAATCCCTGGTCCATCATGGCGTTGGCGACCTTGAGGAAGCCGGCGATGTTGGCGCCGTTCACGTAGTTGCCCGGTGTGCCGTATTTTTCCGCCGTGCGATGACAGGTTTCGTGGATCGTCTTCATGATGTTGAAGAGACGCGCGTCTACTTCTTCGCGCGTCCAGGAAATGCGCATGCTATTCTGAGCCATTTCTAATCCGGAGGTGGCGACACCGCCGGCGTTGGCCGCTTTGCCGGGGCCAAAGAGAATTTTTGCGTCGAGAAACTGATTCACGCCGTCGATGGTCGTGGGCATGTTCGCGCCTTCCGAGACCACATAGACGCCGTTGCGCAAAAGATTCGCTGCGTCTTTGCCATTGATCTCGTTTTGCGTCGCGCTGGGAAAGGCGCACTGCGCTTTATGATCCCAAAGTGGATTGTGGTCTAACGAGTGGTCGATTGCGGTGAAGACGGCGCCTTTGAATTTATCGGCGTATTCGGAAATGCGGCCGCGCCGGTTGTTCTTCAGATCCATGACGAAGGCCAGCTTCTCGCGATCGATTCCGGCTTCGTCAAAAATGTAGCCGCTGGAATCGGAGAACGTGACCGCTTTCGCACCTAAGGAGATCAATTTGTCCACCGTGTACTGCGCGACATTACCGCTGCCGGACACGAGACACGTCTTCTCTTTCAAATCTTCCTTACGCGTTTTCAACATTTCCGCCGCGAAATAAACCGCGCCGTAACCAGTCGCCTCGGGTCGAATTACTGAACCACCCCAGGTCAGACCTTTCCCCGTCATGACGCCGGTGAATTCATTCTTCAGCCGCTTGAACATGCCGAAGAGATAACCGATCTCGCGTGCCCCTACGCCGATGTCGCCAGCCGGTACGTCAGTGTCAGGGCCGATGTGGCGAAAGAGTTCGCACATAAAGGCCTGACAAAACCGCATCACTTCGCTGTCGCTTTTTCCTTTCGGATCGAAATCGGCGCCACCTTTGCCGCCGCCCATCGGAAGTGTCGTTAGGGCGTTTTTGAAAACCTGCTCGAAGGCGAGAAATTTGAGGATGCCGAGATTAACCGACGGATGAAAACGCAGCCCGCCTTTGTAAGGCCCAATCGCGCTGTTCATCTGGATGCGATACCCGCGATTGACGTGCAGCTCGCCCGCGTCGTCCTGCCACGGCACGCGAAACATGATCACGCGCTCCGGCTCGATAATGCGCTCAATAATTTTCGCTTTCCGATATTCCGGATGTTGATCCAGCACGAGCTGAAGCGACTCGACCACTTCCTGCACCGCCTGATGAAATTCCGGCTCCGCGGGATTCTTGGTTTTTACCTCAGTGATCAGCGCGGCGTAAGTTTCATTCACGAAAAGTTCTCCTGACGAAGGGTGGAATTGAGACGTATGTCTGAGCGACCGGTAAACCGGAAGCAAAATCGGTTTTGCTCAACGCAAGTGTTCGAAGAGCGTCACGATGTAGAAGCCGAACAGCACCACCATCGAGGCGGCGGCAATTTTGTGGTACCACTCGCGCCGCAGCAGTGCCCCACCCAGGGCGACGGCAATGAAGACGAGGTGAAAGGTGAGATTCGTTGGGTTGGGCAGCGAACCATTCAGGATCAAATCTTTTCCGATACTCGCGAGCGTGCTCACGACCGCAATCACGAAAAACCAGCCGTGATGCGCGTAGTAATGTTCACGCAGATCGATCGCTTCATCGCGGTGGAAATTCGGCAGCACCAAGCCGGCCAGCATGTAAAGCGAAGTGATGTGCAGCAGCACGATCGCGAAGCCGGCAAAGGTCCAGTCCTGTTGGTTGCGCAAACTAAACATCGCCCACCAGGTTTGCACAAAGACAACCAACAGAAGCAAAGCCCAGACGAGCGTTGGCCAGTAAAGCTGCACCCGCGTGCGCGAGAGCATCAAACCCCGGAACCCTTGCAGGATTTGCGTGACGGCCAGGCCGAGAATGATCGAGAGCAGAACCGAGAGGTAACTGAATTCATCCATGGCGTGACCCTCCGCTTTGGTAACAGATAGCGATGGCCGGCGTCACGCCGTCTCTCGTCGCAGCGGAGCCGGCGCGCGAAAATGCGGCGCGATCACGTGCGAGTTATTCTTGCGCTCCTATTCGGTTAGGCAATCTATCAAACATGAAACGAAACCCGGCGCCGATTTCTGTTCGCGCCGGGCGGATTGAGTTTCTCAAGATCAACGCTGCGCGCTCGAACTGGCGCGACAGTTATCACTGGGTGCTCTCGTTAAGCTGGCCACGCTTCGCCCTTTTTCTCCTCAGTAGTTACATCTTTATCAATTTGATTTTCGCCACTCTGTACGTGCTGGGCGGCCCCTGCATCGGCGAAATGGAACCTGGTTCTTTTCCACAGGCATTTTTCTTTAGTGTGGAGACGCTCGCTACGGTCGGCTACGGCCACATGTATCCGGCGACCGTTTACGGTCACGTGGTGGTCACGATCGAAATCATGACCAGTATGGTCTTCATCGCCGTCCTGACCGGTTTGATCTTCGTGCGTTTTTCGCGGCCGACCGCGCGGATCCTCTTCAGTGACTCGATTCTCCTGGGCAACCACGATGGCAAACCGAGTGTGATGTTTCGCGTGGCCAATCTGCGCCACACCAGCATGGTCGAAGCGCGTTTTCGCCTGATCTTTTCGCGCGATGAACGCGTTCTCGAAGGCGAAGAAATCCGACGCTTCTACGATCTAAAAGTTTATCCGAAACATATGAGCAACTTTCCCGCTGCGCTCACAATCCGGCACACCATCGATGAGAAAAGTCCGCTGCACGGCGCTACTGCGGAAGACTTGGAAAAAAGCGACGCCTTCTTTGTCGCCTCGACCGTCTCGATCGAGACCGTCATGGCCGCTTCCGTGCAGAGCCAGCACGGTTATTCCTGGAGCGATATGCGCTGGGGCGAACGATTCGTCGATGTCTACGAGGAGTTGCCCGACGGGAAACTAAAAGTCGATTACGGACGGCTGCACGAAACGGAACCGGTGCCAACTACTCGTTAGGTAATCACCGCCTTAACCAAAGGATTGTAGCGGCTGTTAGCGGCGCATATCGTCTAAGTCCATAAGAAGCCGAAGGCTTCTAAGCTAATTAGCCGGTGGTTGAGCGAAACGATACCACCGGGAATCGTTCACAAACCCGGTCACACCCCAGAGGGGTGACAGAAAGGCTGGCACCCTTTCAGGGTGCGGGAGTCTTATGAATTATGTTCCGGTGGTGTCGCTTCGCTCAACCACCGGCTAAGAGCTCGCAAGCCTTCGGCTTGCGAGTTCCAAACGAATGAAAGCGCTTAAATTTTTCCGACGAACAGCATCGGACCTTCGGCTTTAGGCACACCGCCTTTGCGTTCGAGACTTATGGCAAAGGCCTGGACCTGCCGCGCCGAATCTTTCGGCTGGAAGCGGATCTCCGCCACGCCTTCACCGGTCATGCGCAAGATGCCAGCATCGACTGGATCTTTGTGCGCGGCATCGACGGCCCATAGTTGGTAATCTTTGTCCGTCGCGGCCGCCGGAAGGTTTTTCAGCTTTATCATCCCGTTTTGTTTGTCGGGCTGCCACGCCACCATCACTTCCGCTTTGGCGGGCGCGGCTTCCATCGGCGCGAGGGTGACCAATACCGGCGAAGCGTTGCGTTCTTGAGCGAGACGGTGCTGCAACTTCACACGATCGACTGCGAGCAAGCCGCAAAACAGCGCGAGCGCCGCGGCGATAGCCCACGGGATCCAAGTGCCGAATGCACTCGCCGGCGGCGTAATCACATTCGACCGAACAGAGCTTCGCGATTCCGAAGCGATCTGTTGCATGACGCGATCCTTCAATCCCGCCGATGGCTGCGCACCTTGCGGCGCGGACAACGCAACTGAACCGGCCGCATCGCGCAATTCGCGCACGAGCGTTTGCAGTTCCGCGTTCGCGGAAAGCTCGCGCTCGAAGGCAATCGTCTCCTCCGCGCCTAACAAGTCGAGCGCGTAGAGTGCAGCCTGGTCTTGTTGTGTTTCCGAAATCATTTCAATCCATCACGCAGCCGCATTAGTCCGCGCCGTATGCGAGCTTTCACCGTGCCGAGCGGCTCGCCTTTTTGTTCCGCAATTTCCGCATGTGTCATGTCGGAAAAAAATGCCATCTCGATTGCTTCCATCTGTTCGTTAGGCAACGCGCGTAACGCCGAACGCACCCGCGCCGCCTCATCATTCTTCTCTGTGGTATCCGCCGCGTCGTCAGCCTCAGACGCAAGCTCGCGCCCGTTCTCTTCATCTTCAATCGAGCCGGCCACGATGCGTTGCCGACGCCCGCGCGCACGCAAACGATCGATCGCTTTCGAGCGCGTCATCATCACCGCCCAGGTAAAGACACTGCTCTTGCTCGCATCGTAATTCGCCGCGCGCCGCCAGACTTGCAAACAAACCTCCTGCAAGGCGTCCTCCGCTTCCGAGCGATCGCCCAGCATCTGGAAGGCGAGCGAAAAAAGCGGTCCGCTTAGCCGATCATACAGCGCGCTAAAAGCCGCCTGATCGCCGCCCGCGACGCGCGTCATAAGCTCCCGATAAGCGCTTTGTTGCGAAGGATCGATCATGCCCGCTTGTTGGGCATTTAATTCAACTCACGCCGCCCGACAAGCATAACAAGTTCGCCGCTACTACGATTCGTGGTTGGGACAAACTACTGGCGCGGCTCGAATTTGAGCGCCACACCGTTCATGCAATAACGCAAACCGGTTGGTTGCGGTCCGTCATCAAAGACGTGACCGAGATGCGCTCCGCAACGCGCACAGAGAACTTCGTCGCGTTCGGTGAAGAGGCTTTTGTCCTTCGCGATCGCGACATTCTTGTCCACGAACGTCTTGAAGAAGCTTGGCCAGCCTGTTCCAGATTCGAATTTCGCATCGCTGGCAAAAAGCGGCGCATCGCAGGCTGCGCAGCGGAAAATTCCCGCGCGCTGTTCGTGCAGGAGCGCGCTCGATCCCGGCCGCTCCGTCGCTTTCTGCCGCATGACGGCGAACTGCGCGGGCGACAACGACGCTTTCCATTCCTCATTCGATTTCTCGACCTTCGATAACGGTGCCAGGTCAGCTTCGGTAGCTATAATTGTCGCCGCCTTCTCATTCGACTTACTGGACTGCCCATGAGCAAGCAGGGCTAGCGCCACGATAACCGCCGCGATGTAGAGAACCGGTATGCTTGTTCTACTCATAACACTTAGCAAGGCCAAAAGCGCGAGTGCCTAACGAGTAGTCACTCGCGCTCAGCCATCACCACTCGTTAGGGCATTAAGACGGTGTCGATCACGTGAATGACGCCGTTTGATTGCATCACGTTTGCGATCGTCACTTTCGCTGTGCCGCCTTTTGCGTCGGTCAAGACGATGTCATCACCGTCCATTTTTGCGGTGAGCTTTTCACCATTGACCGTCTTCAAAGTCGCTTTGCCGTCGCCAGCTTTGATTTCCTTCGCCAGCTTATCCGCCGTCATGTCGCCTGCCACTACGTGGTAGGTCAGAATGTCGGTTAGCTTCTTCTTGTTCTCCGGCTTGAGCAAAGTGTCCACCGTTCCGGCGGGCAACTTTTCGAAAGCTTCATTCGTTGGCGCGAAAACCGTAAACGGCCCTTTGCCTTCGAGCGTCGCGACCAGACCGGCCGCTTTCACCGCCGCTACCAGCGTGGTGTGATCTTTCGATTTGCTCGCGTTCTCGACGATGTTCTTGTTCGCCATCATAGGCGCGCCGCCCACCATAGGATTCTCCGCGGCAAAAACTGCCGTCGCTCCTAAGGCAAGACTACACGCTGCCACTGTCAGATATTTCTTAATCATAGTGGTGGGTAATCCGCCACTGACTCGCCCTTGGATGCAAAGAAACGCCGCGCGGCGTCCTTATTCGACTATGATGCTTTTCGGATCGAAGGTTGGGGGCGGATATTGCGGGTTCATCTTCTCTAACGTTCGCACGACCGTTTCCAGAATGACGAGATTACGCGCCCATTTTCGATTCGCCGGAATGATGTGCCACGAAGCTTCATCGGTTGAACACTTATTGATGACCGCTTCGTAAGCTCCTTGATATTCGTCCCAGTTAGCGCGCTCCTTTAAGTCGCCGGGATTAAACTTCCAAAGCTTGGTCGGATCTTTCAGGCGGGCTTCCAGCCGCTCCTTCTGCTCATCCTTCGAGATATGCAGGAAGAACTTTAATAACGTCGCGCCGTTGCGATGCAGCAGTCGTTCGAAAGCATTGATGTCTTCGCAGCGCTCGCGCCAGGCCGCATCGCTGATCTGTCCATGCACACGCGGCACTAGTACATCTTCGTAATGCGAGCGGTTCCATATTCCGATCGTACCTTTAGGTGGCGCCGCATGATGGACACGCCAGAGAAAATCGTGGTCCCATTCTTCCGCGGAAGGGTATTTGAAATTCGTTAGGTGGACGCCATTCGGGTCGAGCCCGCTGAAAACTTTCTTGATCACACCATCTTTGCCGCCGGTATCCATGGCCTGAATGACGATGAGCAGGCTGCGCCGGTGTTCGGCATAAAGCACCTGCTGCAATTCCAAAAGACGCCCGCGCAACTTCTCCACCTGTCGCTCGGCGCTTCCTTTCTTAATGGGAGGCCGACTGTCGGGATCGATGTCAGCTAATCGCACCTTCTGGCCCGCGCGAACTACAACCACCCCGGCGTCCTTGGTCTTATGTCGCGCCACCGGGCGAAGCTTGGTTACTTTAGCCGGCGCGCCGTTATCTGATGATTCTGCGGGTTTGTCGCTCAAAGCGTCCAACCATACGGACGCGTTCGAAGCGCAGCAAACGAAACGCTAATTAGATTTTCGTGAACATCGCCGGATCAATCGGCGGATTTACTTTGATCTCTTTGATCTGCGCCGACTCGATGACCTTGCCTGCTTTCAGGTCGATATCGTCGTCGGCAAAGGCGAACCACAAGCCATCGACCTGACGGAAATCCGAATAACGCGTCTCGATGGTTGTCTTGCTCGGATCGACATCGGGATGCAATGCACGCACTTCGCGGCGCCGCATGATTCGCCACTTCTGCGGATGGATAAAGAGCGAAGTCTCATCTCCATCTGCGAAAGTGACGTGCAGAATGTAGTAATCCACGCCATCAACCGTCTCGCGCCCGCCTAGCTCAAGGCGATGCCCGCGTTGTTGCATCTCATGCAGACCAAAGAGATTGCCCGGTAACTCAACTCCATGGCGCAGCGCTGCCGTAACCATGAGAGTCATACAAGAGCAGACGCCGCTGCTACTCTGCTTTGTCTAGAATGTCCGGTTTAATCGGCTATTAACCCTCGTCAGTCTCTTCTGTTAAACTAGCATCTTTTCATGAGCTATAGACTACTGGCGAGCATTGGAGTTTTTTCCATAACCCTTTGTTTGGGATCGATCGCGGCGACCTCGGCCGAGGTTAGCGTTCCCGCCGCAGTTAGTCTTTTACAAGCCGGTAAGGCCGACGACGCGGAGAAGATGCTACTAACCATAACCACGCGCGAGCCAAAGAACGCTCAAGCCTGGCGATACCTCGGCAACGCCCGGAAAGCGAAGAAGGCCTGGGACGAAGCTATCACTGCTTATCGCCGAGCTATCGAGCTGGATCCTACTCTCATCAATCCCCTCTACAATTTGGCTGCGATCTCAGCCTTAAAAGGCGATACTGAAGGGGCTTTCCAATGGCTAGGTAAAGCAAAAGCCACTCATAAGGCCGACCTGACCGGCCTCTCGCAGGACGACGATTTTGTCAGCGTTAAAGCCAACGCTCGTTTCGCCTCCTTCCTTCCGCAACCGGAAGACTTTAAGAATCCCTTTGTCGAAGACGTGAAGATCATCCACGAATTCGACGGCGAAGGAGCTAATGATCAGTTTGGCTGGATCGCGCGCAAGCTAGGCGACGTGGATGGTGATGGTATAGCCGATTTTGTCACGTCTGCGCCGAACAATGCGGCCGGTGGCGAAAACGCTGGCGCCATCTACGTCTATTCCAGTCGCAGCGGTAGGCTACTTTGGCGCGCAAATGGCGAGAAAGAGGACCAGCTAGGTCTGGGTGTCGAATGCGCCGGCGATACCAACGGCGATGGGATTCCGGATGTAGTAGCTAGCTCACCCATCCATGGCTTCGCGCACATCTACTCGGGCCAAGATGGCAGCGTCCTCCTAACCGTGAAATCCGAGAGCACTGAGCCGGAAGCCTTCGGTCAACATGTCGGTGGTGCTGGCGACGTCAATCACGATGGCTACGCCGATTTCATCATCGGTGCTCCGCCGCCGCCCAACTCAGCGCCCGGCAAAGGCATGGGTCATGCCTACGTCTACTCCGGCAAGGACGGCAAGCTTCTGCTTACTCTAACGGGTGAAAGCGAGGGAGACCGGTTCGGCAGTGCCGTGGCCGGTTATAGCGATGGCAAGCAAATGTTCCTCGTTGTCGGCGCTCCCAAAGCTGGTCCCGAACGTAAAGGTCGCGTCTATGTCTACGACACACTTACCAGTAAGCCTAAGTTTGTCATCGAAGGCGACGAAACGGCCGGCGCGCTCGGCGGGATGTTCCTCTCTGTTATCGGAGACATGGATGGCGATGGCACTCCCGATATTTATGCTTCCGATTGGCAGAATTCGGCCAAAGGTCCTTCTACGGGGCGGATCTATGTCCATTCCGGCAAGGACGGTCATCGCCTTCTTGTGCTCACTGGCGAAACCGCGGGCGAAGGTTTCGGCACCTGTGCCGCGCTAGCTGGCGACGTGGATCACGACGGCCACGCCGACCTCATCATCGGTGCCTGGCAACAAGCAAGCGGCGCTACCTCGGCCGGGAAAGCTTCTCTCTTTTCGGGCAAAGAGGGCAAGTTACTCAAGACCTACACCTGTAAGACTGCCGGCGAGACCTTCGGCTTCGATGCCGTAGGTGTAGGAGATGTCGATGCCGATGGCACGGACGATTTGCTAGTAACTTCGGCCTGGAGTGGGATCCACGGTTTCCATTCAGGACGCATCTTCCTTATCTGCAGCGGCGTCGCTAAAAACCAACGATAACGTCGAGCCCGGCCGTGAATTGATCCTGATCGGCTGAGTCGTTGAACGGATGGGTGCCGTTCAGGGCGCGATCGAAACGCAACTCGGGTCGAATCTGCAGGCTAGCTAGCGGTTTCCTCACGGGAGGTTTGATGCTAAGACCAAAGGTTACTGCGCCATAGGTGGTCCTGCCTCCGCCGACTGTGCGCGGATCAAGAGTAACGTTGCCGCCGCGCAATCCATCCGAGGCATCGTCGTTGGCTGCGAAAGAAGTCACATAGAAACCATCCGCGTCCCGCCAGGCTTCACCGCGCACACCTATCGAAAATACATCGTTGATCGTGTAGATAAAATACTGCGCGATGCCATAGCCGGTCGCATCCGCCGCGGCGTCGTAGATGTAGTTTAAGTCGGTGATCGAAGTGAGATTCTTCGTTAGCTTCGCCGTGACAGTAAGGTCATTAAGGTAACGGTTATGCCGGTTATCATCGACGGTTTCCTTACCAATATGCGTGGTAGCGAGCGCGGTTAGCTTCCCGTCAAGCAGATTCAGTCCTATCCCGCCGTGAAAGCCGAGCGAGCTGTTGTTGTCATCCATGCTCGTATTCACACCTCTCGTTAGGCCGGCGTATAGGTCCAGCTTTGGCGTGGCATGCCAGGTGGCAAGCGCGCCGGTGTGATTAAAGGGGATACCAAAATTAAAAATGTAACTGTGAGAGTAGAAGGGATTCGTGCGCGGGTCGATCGTCTCCGCGCCTTCCAAGGTAACGAACTTACCCAGCTTCAAATCGACACCGCCAGCGCTCAAGACAGGCAGATGCAAAACCAGGAATGCTTCCACCAGATCGGGTTGGACGGTTTCATGCATCGCGTTATCGAACAGCCCGAGCGAATGGATGAAGCGCGCATCGGAACCAAACATCGCTTGCAGCTTGAATCCCCATTGAATCCTATCCGTCGCGCTCGGCAGGGTGCGCTCGAAAGTAATTACCGCCTGGTTCAGTAGCAGCTCGTTCGCGCGATCGTCGAACAGGCGTCCGAAATTTTGGCGATCGTTAGGTTGGTCGGGATTGAAAGTAGCTCCGGTCTCAATCCATCCGTATACCTTAAAAGGCGGTTCGGGCGAACGTGAAACAGTTTCGAGATCCCCCGCCGCCACGATGCGGATAAGAGTT
>JALZAX010000372.1 GCA_030948055.1 Verrucomicrobiota bacterium
GATTGTTTCCGCGAGACGCGAAAACCGGCGGGCGAGACGCCCACCCTACCCGAGAGTGACCGGCGTTCACGCGAATTGCCTCAGGAAACGCAGGTCGTTCTGCGAGAATAAACGAATATCGGGAATGCCGAAGAGGATCATAGCGAGTCGATCCATGCCGAGGCCGAAGGCGAATCCGGTGAATTTTTCCGGATCGAAAGCCTCATCTTTGCGCGCGCGATTGACCTCTTCAAAGACGGCCGGATGCACCATGCCGCACCCGCAAACTTCGATCCATTTTTCGCCGGACTTAAGCGCTTTCGATTTCACATCGATCTCGAAACTCGGTTCCGTGAATGGAAAATAATGCGGGCGAAAACGTACCGCGGTATCAGCGCCGAAGAGTTCCCGCAGGAAAAATTCCAACGTTCCTTTCAAGTCGGCCACGCTGACTTTTTCATCCACGTAAAGTCCTTCGATCTGGTGGAACTGCGCGCTGTGCGTCGCGTCGACTTCGTCGCGGCGGTAGGCATTGCCCGGCGCAATGACGCGAATCGGCGGCGGCGCTTTCAGCATCGCGTGAATCTGCACGGTCGAGGTGTGCGTGCGCAGCAGACGACCATCTGGCAAATAAAATGTGTCCTGTTCGTTCCGCGCCGGATGATCAGGCGCGGTATTGAGCGCATCGAAGCAATACCATTCCGTCTCGACATCGGGTCCGGTCGCGAGCGCGAATCCCATGCGACGAAAAATCTCGGTGCCGCGATTCAGCATTTGCGTGAGTGGATGGATCGCGCCGAGTTCGTGCGGCGTCCCCGGGAGCGAGATATCAATGTTGGCTAGCGCAGCAGATTCCGTCGCAGCGCGCAAACGCTGGCCGTTTTCATCCAGCGCCGCGGTTACGGCAGTGCGAACCTCGTTCAGCAATTTGCCGACAACCGGCTTCTCTTCTTTGCTCAGCGAACGCATCTGCTCGCTCCACGCAGAGATGCTGCCGGTCTTGCCGAGAAAACGGACGCGCGCTGCCTCGAGCGATTGCTCGTTAGGCGCAGCTGCGATCTCGCGCAGCGCTTCCTCGCGCAGTTCTTCCAGCGGATGACTCATTCGCAAATCAAACGCTCCGCGAGGCGGAAACGTCAACTGCGGTCTAGGCCGCTTTCTTTTTCGACTTCGTTTTTTCTTCGAGCGCGGTTTTCACCTGCCCGACGATTGATGTGAAGGCGACTTCATCAGTGATCGCGAGATCGGAAAGAATCTTGCGATCGAGCCCGATGTTCGCGGCCTTCAATCCTTCCGCGAAACGCGAGTAGGTCAGACCTTGCGCACGGACGGCTGCGTTGAGTCGCTGAATCCAAAGATAACGAAACGTGCGTTTGCGCGTTTTGCGATCGCGATAGGCCCAATATTTCGCCTTCATGGTCGCGTCTTTCGCGTAGCGGAAAAGTTTGGAACGACGTCCGCGATAACCCTTCGCGGCTTTGACGACGCGTTTGCGCCGCTCCCGGCTGGCCGGGGCGTTAGTTGCTCTTGGCATTTTGTTTCCCGCGAATCTCTTCGCGGTCCTCTTTCAGCGAGTTGTTCTATTATAGATCTGCGCGACCTCACTCGCTGATCAGGTGGAACTCAAAACCACCAGGAGCGCAGATACTGTTTGGCGACGCCGAAACGTCGGGGCGGGGAAGGTAAACAAGTCTGGGGTTGATGCAACCTGCGCGTTTCCGCAGAGTGCGCCAAGTGAATTGGATCGCGCGTCATCGCCGGCTTGTCCTTGCCTTCATCTGCGCGTTTTGGACCGGTCTTATTCTGCTGACCCTTACATTTCCGGAAGCTCCATTCTTCTCCTCGGTCGCGCGCGGTGAGCAGGGTTTTTACGACACGTTGTACCGGGACGGTCGCAAGACGCCGACTCGATCGGACATCATTTTTTTGGGGATCGATGAAAGCACGCTGAATTTTCAGCCCTTCAATCCCGATGACGTCGCTAACAATCGCGCCTTCCAACTGCTGACCGAACATCCAGCGCCTTGGTCGCGCGAGTTGTGGGCCGTCACGCTCGATCGTCTTTTCGAGGCCGGCGCGCGCGTGGTGATGTTCGACATGATCTTCGGAAAACCGGGTGAAAGTGACGAAGCCTTTCGCGCCGCGCTGGATCGTTACCACGACAAGGTCGTGCTCGGAGTCAATTTCGATCAGGAGAGCCAGATGTTTATTTGGCCCAGCCGCACGCTGATTGCCGACGCTGAACATGATGATCGCATCGGGTTTGTAATTTATTTTCCCGACAGTCTCGACGGCGTCATTCGAACGACACGTTATTTTATTTCCGATCGTCAGCTCGCCGGGCAGAAGCCATTTCCCGGTCAGGAAATCTTCACCTCGTTGGCGGCGCGGGTGGTGCAGAAAATGGGCCAGACGGCGCGATTGCCGACTGCGCTCGAACCGCAACATCTGCGCTTTACTGAGGCGGACGCCTACGATCCGAAACCGCTCTGGGAAATTTTCGATCCGGCCGTTTGGCACGCGAACTACCGCGATGGCGCACTATTCAAAGACAAGATCGTGATGATCGGGGCTGCATCGCAGGTCGCGCACGACGTTGTTGTCACTCCGCTGAGCTCGAGCATGTCCGGTCCGGTTTTGCATTTGAACGCGATTGCGGCGGGCCTGGCCGGAGAATTTGTGCGCATGACGCCGGTCTGGTTGCGGTACGTTTTGGTTGTGGCGGCAGGCCTAACAGCGTGGCTCCTCATTGTGTTCGTGCGGCGACTGATCGTCTGTCTGGTCTCGTTAGGCGCTCTGACCTTTGCCTATTTGTTCGTCGCGCGAGTCGCTTTTGATCGCAACGGTTTTCTCCTCATGACCGTGCCGGTTTTGTCCGCGTTTCTCGCTAGCGGAGCGTCTTCGTTAGGCTGGGAGTACATTCTCGAGCGACGCGAGAAACTAAAAACGCGGCGCACGCTCGAGCGCTAC
>JALZAX010000373.1 GCA_030948055.1 Verrucomicrobiota bacterium
GTTTCGACTACGAAACAGAAATGTTGATCAAAGTAAGTCGAAAAGGATTTCGCATCGAATCGGTCCCGATCAGCACCGTTTACTCAGATGAAGTGAGCAGCATTCATCCGGTGCGCGACACCATTCGGTTTTTCAAGCTAATGCGGCGCTATAAGAAACGCTAGAGGAGTCCGCGGCGGCGAAAGTCGCCGACGTTTCCGCCGGACGATTTTTCGATCAGTTCGATGGTGAACTTGAGCAGACAAACTTCCCAAGCGTCGTCCACCCCTTGGATGACCGCGCTGAGCGGTTCGCCGGAATTTTCCACGCGGCGTTTGGTCTTTTCGACCACGGTATCGATCGAATCGCGAAACCGGTTTTCGGTCACGTCGGTTTTGCGGAACTGAAATCCATAACGCAAGACGGCCATGTTTCGCATGCGTTCGCGCAATTGTTCGACGTAGCGCTCGGCCTTGTCGCCGAAACCTTCGAGGACCAGGCGTGCGAAGTGATCGGGCGTAAGAATTTGCGGACGTTCGGCGTGAATTTGCCCGTCGCGCACGCGCACTTCATTCACCTGATCCATCAACTCCGAGATGAGATAAAAACGAAAGCTGGTCGCACCGAAGGTCGCGATCTGATGTTCGGGCGCGAGAATCACCTTTGTATTCTCGGCCGCGTATTGGAAATCATCTTCGCTGAACATCGCGGCGGAAGATAGGGCAGGTGGACTAATCCGCAATCGGAGGCGCAGTTCCGGCCGCGAGTTGAGTCGAGCGCCAGACACGAATCATTTCCGCGGTAAAAATAGCGAGCGCGATCCAGATGAGACCGAAGGTGATCAAATGCGAGCGAGTGAACGTTTCGTGATAGAGGAAGACGCCCAGAAAAAATGTTCCGCTCGGTGCGAGGTATTGCAGGAAGCCAACTGTCGTTAGGCGCAAATGCCGCGCGGCGTGACCGAACCAAACCAACGGCAGGCCGGTGATGATTCCCGAACTCACGATGAGGCCGGACAATTTTATGTGTGATGGACCGAAGAAGAGCGTCCCGCGCAGTTGCAAGAAGACGAGAAACGCTACCGCGAATGGCAGAATCAAGGTTGTCTCGAAAAACAAACCGGGAATAGCGGCGGTGCCGGAAAGTTTTCTCAGCAGACCATACATTCCCCAAGAGCAACAAAGACCAATCGCGATCCAGGGAAATCGACCGTAGCCGAAAGTAAGGTTCAAAACACCGACGGTGGCGAGAATGGCCGCGATCAGTTGCCACCGCGTCAGACGTTCGCGCAAGAAAATCGCGCCGAAGAGAACATTGACGAGCGGTGTCATGAAATATCCGAGGCTGGTTTCGAGAACGCGGCCGGCGTTGACCGCCCAGATGAACATGAACCAATTACAGGTGATGGCGACGCCGCTGACGAAGCAGTAGAGGATTGTCCGCCGCGAACTTGCCGCGGTGCGCACTTCAGGCCAGCGGCCTTGCCAACTCAAAAGGCCGGCAAGAAATGCCGTCGTCCAAACAAAGCGGTGCGCGAGAATTTCCGAGGCTGGAACCGCCTGAAGATATTTCCAGTAAATCGGAATGATTCCCCAAAAACTGAAGGCCGCGATCCCGGCGATGAGAGCGGTTCGTTCCTGATGGCGATGTTTCGAGTCGGCAGACGGCGGCGGCACGCAGCTTTATTTCATGAACGGCCACAACCGGCAACGCGCATTGACTTGCCGCGCGCTCGCCTGCATCACTGAGACGCGGTGAAGGCGGAAAATTTCTTTGCCGAATTGAAACGGCGCAAGGTTTATCGCGTAGCGATTGGTTACGCGGTGGTGGCGTGGCTGCTCATCCAGGTCGCGACGCAGACTTTTCCATTTCTCGACATTCCGAATTGGATCGTGCGTCTGATCATCCTCGTTTTGGCGCTGGGATTTCCCATCGCGCTTGTGCTGGCCTGGGCCTTCGATATTACCCCGCGAGGCGTAATCCGAACCGAAGATATCGCGCCGGCGCCGACCGTAACAGCTTCGGACATTCCGCGGAAAAGCATCGCAGTCCTGCCCTTTGAAAATCTGAGCGACGATCAGACTAACGAGTACTTCGGCGACGGCATTCAGGACGACATTCTGGCGAATCTCTCGAAGATCTCCGACCTCAAAGTCATCAGTAGAACTTCCGTGCGGCAATACAAAACGCGCGGGCGCAACCTGCGCGAGATCGGCCGGGAACTGGGTGTTGCGCACATTCTGGAAGGGACGGTGCGGCGCGCGGAAAACCGGGTGCGCGTGAATGTGCAGTTAATTAACGCCGGCACGGACGCGCACATTTGGGCGGACTCGTTCGACCGCGAGCTGACTGACCTCTTCGCCTTGCAGAGCGAACTCGCCGAGCGCATCACGATCGCGCTGCGGGCGAATCTTTCGCCGCAGGAAAAAGCGAGCCTGCGCATTCATTCGACATCGAATCTCGAAGCTTACGAAAACTATTTGCGCGCGCGTGATCTTTTCCGCTGGAGTGGGGCGGGCGACCCGAGCGAGAACGGCGAGAAGGCCTTGCGTTTTCTCGATCGCGCCATCGCGCTCGATCCGAAATTCGCGCGTGCTTACACGCTCGCTTCGCGCTGGAACGCGGAACTGTTTTGGTTCGGCTTCGATCGCAGCGACGCGCGGCTGCAAAAAGCGAAGGAGAATGCGGAAATCGCTTTGCGTCTGCGGCCCGATGCGAGCAGCGGGCATATTGCGATGGCCTTCTATCATTACTTTGGCTTTCGCGATTACGAGCGCGCGCGCGCGGAGCTAAAAATTGCGCTACGCCTCGCGCCCAGCGACGCAGAAATTTGGGACGCCCTCGGCGCGATTGATCGGCGGCAGGGGCGCTGGAATGAATCAATCGCGCACCTGGAAAAAGCGCGCGAGTTCGATCCGCGAAATACTTCCGGCATTTGGAACCTGGCCGAGACCTACGGGAT
>JALZAX010000374.1 GCA_030948055.1 Verrucomicrobiota bacterium
ACCTACTTCATCGCGCTCATGCGCGCGATCATTCTGCGCGGCGCGACCTTCTTCGAATACTGGCAATCGCTCGCCATCATGAGCGGAATGGCGGTGCTGCTTTTCTGCGTCTGCTCGCTCCGCTTCCGCAAAAAGATCGGCTGAGGAATTTTCGAAACTGGTGATGCAATTCTGGGGAGCGCACGCCTCCAGGCGTGTGGGCGATCGCATTCTGCGATCGCGAACTTTCTCGAGACGCGAACGCCTAACGAGTAGTTAACACGCCACGGAAAGTTCGTTTCGGCAGAATGCCGAAACCAGCACGCTACAAGCGTGCGCTCCCCAGAGCTCGCTCGCTAGCCTTTCTGCAATTCCGCCAGGGTTTTGAGCACTTCTTCGCTGTGCTCGGCCGGTTTCACGCCGGTGAAAACTTTGGCCACTTCGCCTTTCGGATTAATCAGAAAAGTATTCCGCGCCGCCATCTTCGCGCCTTTGTAATCCATGACCGATCCATATTGGGTCGAGACTTTCGCGTCGGTATCGGCGAGCAATTTGAAATTCAATCCTTCCTTCGCGCAAAAATCTTTGTGCGATTGTGCGTTGTCCACGCTCACTCCCAAAATGACCGCGCCGGCGTTTTGGTACTTTGGGAGATCGCGCTGGAAGTTTTGCGCTTCGAGCGTGCAACCGCTGGTGAAATCCTTCGGGTAAAAATAAAGGACGACCCATTTGCCTTTGTAATCCTTCAGGCTGACCGCGCTGCCATCAGCACTCGTTAGGCTAAAGTCCGGCGCAGCCGTATTCGCCTTCGGCATGGCGGCATTTTCTTCGCCGAATGCGCACACCGCCGCGAGTAAACTAAGAGATAAGAATAGTTTTTTCATTGGTCCACTCATTATGAGGGAGTTTGCGCATTGCTTTGGTAAAGGCAAATCGGTAACGAGTTCCAGGTGCAAATCGTCAAGAATTCGAGCGGCGCGTCGCCGAACGCAGTGGCCGTCAAACCGGTGCGTCTCGCGCTCGGCGCCATCGGGGCGATCGGTTTCATCGTCACGATTTTCCATTTGTTCTTCGGTTTCGTTTCCATTCCCACAAATTCCGTCGGCGTTAAAATCCGTTTCGGTGCGTTTCATTCCATCCAGAATCCCGGGCTTTCCTACGCCATTCCCTACGTCGATGAGATTCTCGTTGTCCCCACCCAACGCCTCCTCAAACTCGAATTCGGTTTCATGACGCCCGGTGCGTCGAATCCGTATCAGCATGATCGCGAGGCGGAGGACACCGAGACCATGATCACTGGCGATCTCAACACCGCGCTCGTTCCGTGGGTCGTGCAATATCGCATCACCGATCCGCGCGTTTATCTTTACGGCGCGCGCGAGCCGGAGAAAACCTTGCGTGATCTTTCGGAAAGTGTGATGCGCGAAGTGATCGGCGATCGCACGGTCGACGAAGTGCTGACCATCGGACGGCACGATATCGAAACCTCCGCGCTCAAGCGCCTCGCGGAATTATCTTCGGAATACGAACTCGGTTTACAGATTCAACAAGTGCAGCTTGCCACCGTGCGACCGCCGCCAGTGGTGCAGGCAGCGTTCAACGATGTGAATCAGGCGCAGCAGGAAAAACAGACCGCGATCAATCAAGCCTGGGCCATCTATAATGATGCCGTGCCGAATGCGCGCGGTCAGGCGAAAGCGCGCGAGAAACAAGCAGAAGCCTACGCTGTGAGCCGCGTCAATCAGGCGAAAGGCGACACGGAAAAATTCAATCTCCTCCTGACCGAATATCGCAAGGCGCCGGGCGCCACCCGGCAGCGTCTCTATCTCGAAGCGATGGAATCGATTTTCCCCGCGCTGGAAAAGAAAGTGATCATCGACGATAGCGTGAAGGGCGTTTTGCAAACACTCCCGCTACTCGAAAATCCGCGCACGAAATAATGGACAACGTCTCGCGCCCTCTCAGTCTTCCGACCGCCCCGCTGCAATTTTTGCAGAGCCGCTTCATGGCGCTGGTCGGGCTCATTTTCATTTTCACGGCGCTGAAATGGGGCGCGTTACTTTTTGTCGTCAATCAATACGAAACCGTCATCGTCACGCGTTTCGGCAGAGCGATCCGGACCGAGACCACGCCGGGATTGAAGATGAAGCTGCCGTTTTTCGATGTCCTGAATCGCTTCGACAATCGCATTCTTTCCTGGGACGGCCCGCCCACGGAATGCCCGACGAAAGATAAACTGTATCTCATCGTCGATTGCTTCGCGCGCTGGCGCATCAGCGATCCGCTTCTCTTCTATAATAGACTCAGCGACGAACGCAGCGCGCTCTCCCGCCTCGACGATATCCTCGGGAGCGAAACCCGCAGCGCCGTCGCGACCAACGATCTCGTCGAAATCGTCCGCGTCACCAAAGGCCGCCAGCCGGTGCGTGACGAAGAGCTGGAAAAAAGCGGCACAATTTTGCCGAGCAGCATTCCCGACATTGAACTCGGTCGCGGCGCGATCGAAAAACAAATCACCGAACGTGCGCGGCAGAAGATCGCCGATTTCGGAATCGAGTTGCTCGACGAACGGTTCAAACGCAGCAAATACAATCCTGCGGTCGCGCAGAAAATCATCGAGCGCATGTCGAGCGAGCGACATCAGATCGCGGCTAAATTCCGTTCCGAAGGTCGCGGCGAAGCGGCGAACATCAGCGGACAAAAGGAAAGCGAAGTGGCGTCGATCAATTCCGGCGCGAATCGCGGTGCCTTGAAAATTGAAGGTGAAGCCGACGCCGAAGCCGCGCGCATTTACGCCGCGGTTTACGGAACGCCGGACGCGCAGGATCTCTATTTGTTCCAGCGCAGTCTGGACGTGGCCCGCATGTCTTTCGAAAAAGGAACGACCGCAGTTCTCTCCACCAACAGCGATCTCGGCCGAGTCTTGAAAAACATCACGCCCGCCGCGCAGCCGCAC
>JALZAX010000375.1 GCA_030948055.1 Verrucomicrobiota bacterium
GCGTTGAACTGGATGAAAACCAAATTCCAAATCTCGATGCAGCGCGGGTCGCCGGCGTTGACTAACGAACCCTTCGTGTCGCCGTTCTCTGTGAGATCGATGTGCAATTCGGAACACGGACCGCACGGACCGCTGTCGCCCATCATCCAGAAATTGTCTTTCTTGTTGCCGTTAACGATGTGCACGGCGGGATCGAGTCCGGCGTCGCGGAATAATTTCTCCCAATGATCGTGCGCTTCCTGGTCGAACTCGGACGGTTCGTCAGGCCCAGGCTTGTAAACCGTGGCGTAAACGCGCTCCGGCGGAAATTTCCAGCGCCTAACGACTAGTTCCCACGCCCATTCGATCGCTTCTTTTTTGAAGTAATCGCCGAAGCTCCAGTTGCCGAGCATTTCAAAAAAGGTGTGATGATAGGTGTCGAGGCCGACATCATCGAGATCGTTATGTTTGCCGCCGGCACGGATGCATTTCTGCGTGTCGGCGGTGCGCGGTGGATTCCAGGGCGGCTTTTGTTGCCCGAGAAAAATCGGCACGAATTGGTTCATGCCCGCATTCGTGAAAAGGAGATTCGGCGAATCCGGCAGGAGCGACGATGAGGGCACGATGGTGTGCTGTTTCTCGCGAAAGAAATCGAGAAACGACTGGCGGACTTCGAGAGAGGTCATGATGCGGGATGAGACGTTAGCGTGGTTCGTGAAGTTTTCACGCCGCTGCCGGCCCACGAACTTCGCTCGTCCAAGCTTCTCCCGGGAGCGTAGTGTTTACATGAACAAAGTTTGCGCACTGGTCGGTTTCGGCGCTGGAAACGGGTTGGCGATTGCGAAAGCGTTCGGGGCCGATGGTCACAAGCTCGGGCTGATCTCTCGCTCGCGTTCGAAACAGGAAAAGCCGCTGCAAGAGCTGGCGGCAAATGGGTTTGATGCGCAAATGTTCGAAGCGGATGCGGCGGACCCGAATTCGTTAGGCAAAGCCTTCGCCGCCATTCGTGACCAGGTGGGCGATCCCAGCGTGCTGGTTTACAACGCCTTCGCCATGCGAATGGCCACGCCTTCCAAAACGACGCCGGAGAATCTTGTCGCCGATTTTCGCATCAATGTGGCCGGCGCAGTCACGGCGGTCCGCGAAGTTTTGCCCGCGATGCGTGCGGCAAAAGATGGAACGATTATTTTCACCGGCGGCGGCTTCGCGATCGATCCCGTGCCGCAGTTCGCTTCCATCGGCGTCGGGAAAGCGGCGCTGCGCAACCTCGCCTTCTCGCTCGCGAAAGAGCTGAAGGCGGACGGTATCCGCGTCGGCACGGTCACCATCTATGGAATGGTGAGGGCCGGAACGCATTTCGATCCGAAAAAAATCGCCGAGGTCTTCCTCGCGCTTTACCGCCAGCCGGCAGACAATTTCCAAAGCGAGATCGAATATCGGTAACTAACCGGCCTAACGAGCGGTTCCGGCTATCGCTTTTCTTCGTCGAGCTTCGCTTTTACCGCGATCTCGATCTCTTCGTAGAGCGCGGGATCGTTCTTGAGCACTTCCTTAGCGGCGTCGCGTCCCTGGGCTAGTTGCGCGCCTTTGTAGCTGAGCCAGGAGCCGCGCTTCTCCACGATCTGTTTTTCCAAAGCGAGATCGAGCAGAGCGCCGGTCGAGGAAATCCCCTCGTTATACATGATGTCGAACTCGGCTTCGGTGAAGGGCGGCGCGACTTTGTTCTTCACCACTTTGACCCGGGTGCGGTTGCCGGTGACGACGCCGTCGGTCTGCTTGATGGCGCCGATGCGGCGGATGTCGATCCTCACGCTGGCGTAGAATTTCAACGCCTTGCCGCCAGGTGTGGTCTCTGGATTGCCGAACATGACGCCGATCTTTTCGCGGATCTGATTCGTGAAAACGCAGCAGGTGCGCGCCTTCGAAATCAAGGAGGTCAACTTCCGCATGGCCGCGCTCATCAAGCGAGCCTGTGCGCCAACGGTGGAGTCGCCAATCTCGCCTTCGAGTTCCTGCTTCGTGACCAATGCGGCGACGGAGTCGAGAACGATGACGTCGAGCGCGTTCGAGCGGACGAGCGTCTCGACAATGCGAAGCGCTTCTTCCCCGGAGCTCGGTTGCGAGACTAACAAGTCATCCATGTTTACGCCGAGCCGACGCGCATATTGCGGATCGAGTGCGTGCTCGACATCGATGAACGCGGCCAGGCCTCCGCGCTTCTGCGCTTGCGCGATAACCGTGAGAGTAAGTGTCGTTTTCCCCGAAGATTCCGGTCCGTAAACTTCGACCACGCGACCGCGCGGAAATCCTCCGACCCCGAGCGCGCGATCGATTAGAATGTTGCCGGTCGGGATGACATCGATGTCGACAATCTTTTCGTCTCCCAAGCGCATGATCGCGCCATCGCCGTAATCTTTCGCGATCTGTTGAAGGGCGAGGTCGAGATTCTTATTACGCGCCGCGGTTACCTTATCTTCGGCGGATTTTTCTTCAGTTTTTGTCGGCATAAAAGGAGTCCTCTACCTAAGTCGCTTTGCGCGCAGCCGCCAAGAAGAAATAGACTGCGGCCTACGAAGGCGGCGGCTCGCGGAGGAAATTCGAAAGGGATCCGTGCTGCAAATAAACGCGATCGAAGGTTCGCGTTATTCCATACAAACCGCCGCGGATGAACCAAACAACCAGAAGGCCTAACGAGACCAACAAGATCAATAATAGGGGCGGCCAAAGCCGAATCAGCCAGTAGAACGCGGCTGCGAGGGCGAACGCGAGCAGGAGAAGGTAAATTCGCCGTAATCGAAGAAACCGCCTGGTCATTGGATGCAGACGCACACCCTTAAAAAGTAGCGAACCGGCGAGTTTCAGCGCCGCGAGAAATTCATCTGCCTTTCCAGATGCGCCGATGAGGTCATTCACTTTCAGGAAACGCCAGCGCGTATCAATTCCCGGGTCAGGAC
>JALZAX010000376.1 GCA_030948055.1 Verrucomicrobiota bacterium
AAACATCACAATGAGAACGTGAAGCACGGCGCTTGGACCAAGACGGACGCGAATCGCCGAATGCGTTACGCGGTGGAAATTCGGCATCCCACTTTTCTTGTACCCAAATTTTTTGCGCTGTTACGCGAATACAACATCGCATTCGTTTTCGCCGACACCGCCGGCAAATGGCCCTACGTCGAAGAACTCACCGCGGATTTCGTTTACATACGGCTGCACGGCTCGGAGCAGCTTTACGTCAGCGGCTATTCCGATGCCGAACTTGATTCTTGGGCCGCGCGTATTCGAAAGTGGAGTCGGAAAGTCAGCGCCGTATACGTGTATTTCGATAACGACGCCAAGGTGCACGCGCCCTTCGATGCTAAACGATTGGCGGAACGCCTGGCGCGCGAATAAAATGCGCAGTGGAAAGACGTTGGTTAATCGCGGAGCTGGCCGAGCGGCCTAACGACACCATCCCCTGGTCGGATCTATGTGGGCTGCCGTGTATCGCCAATCTTTTGCAGCGGAAGAAATTTACATGCGCCGATGAAGTGTGCGCTTTTTTGCAGCCAAGGTTGCGTTGCTTGAGTGATCCATTTCTTCTGCCAAACATGGGCACCGCGGTTGAGCGCCTCTTCCAGGCGATCGATCGCGGCGAACGAATTGTTCTCTTCGGTGATTACGATGTGGACGGCGTGACCTCACTTGCGCTGCTCGATGAAATGTTGCGCGCTTACGGAGCAAGGCCGGAGCTTTTCCTGCCGCTGCGAATGGAGGAGGGTTACGGGCTCAGCCGCGAAAGTGTCGATCGCTGTTGGCAGCAACACCAGCCGCAGCTGGTTATCGCGGTCGATTGCGGTACATCGTCTGTCGCCGAAATCGCGGAACTGAAGTCGCGCGGCGCCGACGTCATCGTTCTTGATCATCATGAACCAAAATCCGCTTTGCCCGATTGTGTGGCGGTGGTGAATCCAAAAATCTCCGATGAATGTGCACTTCGTTATCTCTGTAGCGCCGGCGTCGTCTTCAAAGTTTGCCACGCCCTTCTGAAGTTGCGTCCGCTCGCCGGTTTCGATTTGAAATCTCAGCTCGATCTAGTCGTACTGGGTACGGTCGCCGACATCGTTCCGCTCGAGGGGGAAAATCGAATCTTGGTTCATCACGGTTTGCGACAACTCTTGCGCACGAATCGAATCGGAGTTCGCAAGCTCATGAAAGTTGCCGGAATCAAATCGTCAATTTCTACCGAAGACATCGGATTTCGTCTGGGACCGCGCTTGAATGCGGCCGGCCGCCTAACGACAGCTGAAAAAGCGCTGCGCCTTCTACGAACACACGATGAAATTGAAGCGACTGAATTAGCGGCCGAACTCGATGCGCAAAACCGGGAACGGCAGACGGTGGAAAAAGAAATCTTCGCCGCCGCCGAAGAGAAAATGGCGCGGGAGTTCGATGCCTCGCGCGACGCGGCGATTGTCCTCGGCGCGCGCGATTGGCATCCTGGAGTCCTGGGAATTGTCGCTTCGCGAATCGCCCGAAAATATCATCGCCCTGCAATCATTATCGGTTTCGACGAAAGCGGCCTCGGGAAAGGAAGCGGTCGCAGCATCGAAGGGCTGTCATTGGTCCATGCCTTGCAGCGATGCGAAGAATGGTTGGAGAAGTACGGCGGTCATGAAATGGCTGCCGGCTTGACCATTCGCGAGCAAAACTTCGACGCCTTCGCCAACGAATTCCGTCGAGTCGCGCGCGAAGCGTTGTCGGAGGAGGCGTTACAGCCGCGTTTGCATATCGATCAGGAACTGACGTTCCGTGATTTGGATCGCGATCTCTTGCTGTGGCACGAAGTGTTGGAACCGTTCGGCAATGGGAATCCCCAGCCCACTTTTTTTGCGCGCGGAGTGGAACCAACGGTTGCGCCTCGCGTTTTGAAGGACAAACACCTCGTCCTGCGTTTGCGTCAGCGAAATTATCATGCGCGCGCAATTTTTTTTGATGGTGCCCGGAGCGCGTTGCCCAAATCACCGTGGGATGTCGCGTTCCGTTTGCACACGGATGAATACGACGGCGAACGACGTTTGCAGATACATGTGGAAGCAGTGCGCGCCGCCGAGCCAGCTTCATGATCGAACTCAGCGCGAGACTGGAGGAGTGCGATTGGGTTCCGCGCCCGCGCCTGACGCCGTTGCGGCGCCTTGGCATTGAAACGGTCGAGGACTTGTTAGGCCATTTCCCGCGGCGGCATGAAGACCGCACGGAGTTTTCCGGTTTCCCACGCGAAGAAAGCGAAACGCCCATCTGCATCTGCGGCGAAGTAACGAAGACTTCCCTGCGCCGTTTCGGTGGCTGGAAGAAGATTTTCGAAGCGGTCCTGCAGGAACCGAACGCCGGTGCTCTCAGCCAGCCAATCACACTGCGATGGTTCAACCTGCATTACGTGCAGAAGATGATCGCCACCGGCCAGCGTCTGGTAGTTTTCGGCAAGCCGCGCTTACGCGGACAGCGTCTTTGCATGGAACATCCGGAGTTCGAAGTAATCGAAGACGACGAAGAGCTGTCGATTCATTTTCGCCGGATCACGCCGATCTATCCGGCGACGGAAGGAATTTCGCAGCGCATTTTTCGCGGGCTCATTTTTCACGCGTTGGAAAATCTTTCCGAAGACGATGTCGAGACGTTGCTCCCGCGAAATCATGCCGCGGGCGAGCGGCGAACCGCGTTGCAGCAAATTCATTTTCCGGAAAGTTGGACAGCGCGTGATGCTGCGCGACAGCATCTGGTTTTCGCGGAATTTTTCGCGATGCAGATGACGATTGCGTCGCGTCGGGCGCAGGCGAGTGCGCGTCCGGGTCAAGCGCACGCCGGAAGCGGTCAATTGCTGAAGCGATTTTTGCAGTCGCTGCCGTTCGGCCTAACGAGTGCACAGGAACGCGTGCTCGATGAA
>JALZAX010000377.1 GCA_030948055.1 Verrucomicrobiota bacterium
CGCATTTCCGCAAGTGCGCGAAAAGCCGGATGATAATGCCGCGCAAAAATGAATCCGATCCCGTGGCGTTGCACGCACTCGTTCAAGTCTGTCGGTTCCCAAATCAAACGAACCCCCAGCGCTTCCAACACATCGGCACTGCCGCAGCACGAGGTGACACTGCGGTTGCCGTGTTTCACCACGACCGCACCGCCGGCGGCGAGAATAAACATGGTCGTGGTCGAGACATTGAACAGGTTCTGGCCGGAACCGCCGGTCCCGCAGACATCGATCATCGGACCAGAAAGAGTTGCCGGATCAATTTTGGGGTCGATTGCGCGATCGACCAATTGATCAACGAAGGCGGCAATCTCTTCGGCCGTCTCACCTTTCTTGTGCAGCAGTCGAAGAAATTCCGCCTTTTCCTGCGCGTCCGAAGTTTCCGAAAGCAAGAGGGTCATGGCGACGGCGACTTCCTTCGCGTTCAGGTCCTTCTCGAGCTTGAGCTTTTCGATCAACGCTTTCATTCGTTAGGCAACGCGCGCTCTCATCTCGGCCAGCCACGTCCGATAAATTTGCGGCGAAATCTCCGAAGGTTTGATTTCGCTGCGACCGCCCCAGAAAACGTTGGTATAGGAAACGGGAATTCCGCAGGCAATGAGATGCTGATCGATGGCGCTCTTGTGGTCGAGGAGCAGCGCTTTGTCGGTCCCGTGCGCCACTGCCATGATGTTGACGTTTTTGAATTCCGGACCGGCCTCACGCCAATAGCAGTGCGTCAAAATGTGATGTCGTCCGACTTCACCGCCGGCCTCGACTTCGCGGCCTTGCGGAACGGCCCAATGAAAAAGCGCGTTGAAACGCGTCACCCGCACCCCGCCCGCCGAAGGCTTAACGTGCTCCAGAAAAGTGGAGAAACGCCCGATGACCTTGCGACCGTTAAGCGATTCCGCGATGCGATAAAATTCCTCGAGCGAAACGCCAGCCTCCGCGGCCCGCGCGCGCCATGGCGTCGCTTGAATTTCTTCCGGCGCAAATTCGCGCTTTAACGCAAGTAGGACGTTCCATTCACGCTCATTTAATTCCGCCACGTGCACTTCGTTCATGCGCGCGGGCTCATTTGCTTTGCTTCCGGGCTCGGTGGTTTTTCGACGCACGTGTCCGACGCCGAGTGTGAAAATTCCTTTGGCCGGCATGAGACGGAAACTTTCCGCACCGACTTTTTGCGCGAGGATTTCGCCATGATGTTGCAGCGAAAATCCGTGCGGCACTTTTAGCGTCGTCCAGAGTTTGTAATCCGAGCCCGCGGTCACACTGTCGGTCGAACGCAAAACGACGTGACCGGAAAACGGATCTTGTTGAAACATGTAATCGAACGCGTCGTCGATTCTTTCCGGCGCGACTTTCCAGGCGACGAGCGCGCCATCGGCTAAATTGGTCGCGAGCAGCGTCTGGCGAACGCGCCGGACGGTGCCGGCACGCAACATGGCGGCAATGCGTGCCATGACTATGTCACTCGTTAGGCCGCAGCGGCGCGCGATTTCTTCGAATGGTTCGCGGACAAAACCGTCGATTTTGTCCTCCGAAATCGCGAGGATTTTTTCGTTTACCGGATCGTTGTGTTCGACGGGGAGCATGCGGGCTTTAATAAGCGCGTCCCTGAGTCGAATGTCCAACGTGGCCGCATCGGTGAAGCTGATCCTCTTCGACGGCGCGGGTACGCTTTTCCATCTTCCTCTCAGCGTTGGTTACCATTATGCGCTCGTGGGGAGCCGCCTCGGGCTGGAACTCGACGCCTCCACGCTCGATCGTGCTTTCGCCCGCGTCTGGAAAGAAATGCCGCCGCGCCTAACGACTGGTGAACCGCGCGAAGATGACGACAGAGGTTGGTGGCGAGAATTAGTCGATCGCGTTTTCGAGCAGGTTGCGCCAGCGACGCAGGAACTGGATCGCGACAATTTCTTCGAAGTGGCCTACGAGCATTTTGCGGAGGCGGGCGTGTGGGCGCTCTATCCGGAGGTGGTGGAGGTGCTCGAACAACTCAACGGACGATTCCGTCTTGACGTCGTTTCCAATTTCGACGGCCGCTTGCGCATGATCCTGGAACAGCTCGGGATCTCGAAATATTTTTCCGAAGTCATCATCTCAAGTGAAGTCGGCGCCGACAAACCCGACCCGCTCATTTTTCGCCGCGCTCTCGAACTAGCCGCCGTTTTGCCTAACGAATCGTTCCATGTCGGCGACGATCCGGTAAACGATTGGCAGGGAGCGGAATCAAGCGGCCTGCGCGTCTTCAAACTGGAGCGGCCGCGGAATTCGCTGCGCGATCTTCTCGAGGTCCTGTAGCCGCTTGCGCCCGTTTGTGAACTAGACTAAAACGATGGCTCCGCGCGGGTTGGTAGCTCAATGGTAGAGCAGCGCCCTTTTAAGGCGTTGGTTGCGGGTTCGAGTCCCGCCCAACCCATGCCTCTCTAAGGCAGAGATTCAGACCTGCCGTCGCCATGCCTGAGGCCGGTTGATAATAAGCTAAATTACCGCCGCGGCCTCAGGGAAGAATCAGTCGATAGAAACGTCTGGTTAGGCCAGCAGGTGGAGTGTCACTATATTGCCAGGAACCAGTCGCGTTGCTTGTTACGTTAGCTACGAACGCAAAGTTATTCGGATTCAAGTCTGGCGAGACTTGCAGGGCGTAGAGTGTATTGGCCGCGTCGATTCCTTGCAGTTGAATGTGACTAGCGTCAGGTCGAGCTATCGCAATGCTGCCGAGTGGCGGATTGAGCGTGTAAAGATCAACGAACGCTAGCCCAGTGGCGCCTCCTGCCCCGCGCACGATCGCCGTGTAGCGCGCAGGGGGAAGCGTTTGTACAATCGCGGACTCTAAATCGTTCGTTGGCGCGAACGGGCTGGAATTAATTTCCGCTTCCTGATCGGTGCGCCAGTTATCGTT
>JALZAX010000378.1 GCA_030948055.1 Verrucomicrobiota bacterium
ATTCCCCGCATCGATGAGATGAATGAAATTCTCGGCCGCATCGGCTGGGGCGCGGTGGCGGTGGATGGATTCATTCCGCCGGCGGCCTTCATGGAATTCCAAGCCTATAAGGTGCTGGTGATCGCGTGCGACATGCGGCAGATCCATCACATCGAATACACACCCGCGCCCGACATTGTGCACGAAGCGGCGGGCCATGCGCCGATCATTGTCGATCGCGAATATTCGAATTATCTCCAGCGTTTCGGTGAAGTCGGTGCGAAGGCGATGCAAACGCGCCAGGACTTTGAGTTGTATGGAGCGATCCGCCATCTCTCCATTTTGAAAGAGCTGCCCAACTCCGATCCAAAAAAAGTAGAGGAAGCGACGCGTGAAGTAGAACGCCGCTTTGCTAATCTCGGCGACCCGTCCGAGATGGCGCTGCTCTCGCGTCTGCATTGGTGGACGGTCGAATACGGACTGATCGGGACCTCGGAGAGCCCGAAGATTTACGGCGCAGGTCTGCTCTCCTCCATCGGCGAATCGGTTTCGTGTTTGGAGTCGAACGTGAAGAAAATTCCGTATTCCGTCGAAGCAGCGCAGCAACCATTCGATATCACGACGAAGCAACCGCAGCTTTTCGTCTGCCGCGATTTCAAACATCTGAGCGAAGTGTTGGAAGAATTCGCCAGCCGGATGGCCTACCGCGTCGGCGGACTCGAAGGTCTGAACAAAGCAATCGCGTGCGCGCGACCGGCCACTGCGGAATATTCCTCAGGATTGCAGGTCACCGGCGTTTTCACCGAAGTGCTGACGAACCATCAGCAACAACAGCCGATTTACCTGCGCACAAGCGGGCTCACCGCGCTCGCCTTCAACAACAAACAACTCGAAGGCCACGGCAAAGAGCGCCACGCGGAAGGATTCGGCGCCCCAATCGGCAATTGGAAAGAGACGACCTTGCGCGAGGGCGAGCACGCCACGCTGGAATTCGAAGGCGGCTTGATAGTTAAAGGTAAAGTCGAACGACTCGTTAGGCAGCATGGCAAGCTCTTGTTAGTTACTTTCTCCAACTGCACCGTGAAACACGGCGAGCGCGTTCTGTTCGAGCCCGCCTGGGGCGAATACGACATGGCCGTGGGCGAACGAATTACTTCCGTCTTCAACGGCGCGGCCGACAAGGACGCTTATCTCGAAGTCGCGCTCATTCCGAAAGAGCGCACCATCAAGGTTCCTTCGGACGACAAGCGCAAAAAACTCGAGAACCTCTATGCGCAAGTGCGCGACATCCGCGATCGCAAAGTCGGCTACGAACGCCTCGGCGAAATTTGGGAAACGCAGCAAGCCGAGCACGCGGACGACTGGCTGCTCTCGATGGAAATTTTCGAAATCCTCGACGACGCCGGCGAACAAAACGAGCTCAAACAAAAGATCGTCACCTTCCTCAACGAAAAGAAACTAATCGACAAAGACAAAGCCACACTCATCGAGTGGGGCTTTAGGTTAGTGACGTATCACAAGGCTGGTTTGCAGACCGCGGCGCACTGATTGCGACTCTGGGGAGCGCACGCTTGTAGCGTGCTGGTGATCGCATTCTGCGATCACGAACTTTTCTTTCAGGATTGGTCGTTTCTTGCCTAACGAGTGGTTAAAGGGAAGTTCGTTTCGGCAGAATGTCGAAACCAGCACGCTGCAAGCGTGCGCTCCCCAGAATCATCATTGCACGCTCACTGAGTTTTCCGCACCCTTGTCTCGTGAAGGAAGCGCCCGTCATCACCGCGCCGGTTCCTACCATAACCGCGCTGCAACCCGACGCGCCGATTCCGCGCCAGATCCGCTACATCATCGGCAATGAAGGCTGTGAGCGCTTCAGCTTTTACGGAATGCGGAACATCCTCACGATGTTCCTTGTTTCCTCGCTCCTCGTTTACTTGCCGGAGGCGGACCGGGAACACGCAGCGAAAGATGTTTTTCATACGTTCGTTATCGGCGTTTATTTTTTCCCGTTGCTTGGCGGCTGGCTAGCCGACCGCTTCTTCGGCAAGTACCACACCATCTTCTGGCTCAGCCTGGTCTATTGTGTCGGGCAAGCCTGCCTCGCGATGTTCGTCACGAACCGCGCCGGGTTCTACACCGGCCTGAGTCTCATCGCGCTCGGTTCGGGAGGAATCAAACCATGCGTAGCGGCGTTCGTCGGCGATCAGTTTGATCAGACGAACAAGCATCGCGCAAAGGTCGTGTTCGATTCTTTCTATTGGATTATCAACTTCGGTTCCCTCTTCGCCTCCTTCCTGATGCCAATTTTTCTGCGGCAACTCGGACCTGCGATCGCCTTTGGAATTCCTGGCGTCCTCATGTTCGTCTCCACCGTGATTCTTTGGCTGGGCCGCAAACGATACGTCATGCTTCCGCCCGCGCCGGCAAATCCTCATTCGTTTCTTCGTGTCTCGCGCGACGCGATTGCTTCCGGCATCCGCGGTCAAGTTCTGGCGGGCATTGGCGCGTGCGCCGCGATCGTGTCGTTCCTGCTCATGCCAACATTCGGCTTCGTAATCTCCGCGTGCCTCGCGCTTGTCGCGGTGATCGCCTTTGGTGGGCTCGGCGTTTGGTTGCAACTGGACGCGGTGCAGGACAAGCATCCCACGGAAGCAATCGCAGGAGTGCGCTCAGTCTTGCGTGTGCTGGTTCTTTTCGCGCTCGTCACCCCGTTCTGGTCGCTCTTCGACCAGAAGGCCTCGACGTGGGTCTTGCAGGCGAACGCGATGAGTAAACCGAGCTGGTTTCAATCATCACAAATGCAGGCGCTCAATCCCGCACTCGTCATGTTGCTCATTCCATTCAACAACCTCGTCCTTTATCCCGCGCTGCGACGTTTCGGCTATGAACCAACTGCGCTGCGACGAATGACGGCCGGCATCGCATTCTCCGGCGTGGCTTGGATCAT
>JALZAX010000058.1 GCA_030948055.1 Verrucomicrobiota bacterium
CGTCCGATCGCGAATGCCGCGTGGAAAGCCGGACACCGACCGATGGATTCCTACCAACACTCTTACTGGGATCGTCTGCGCAAGTTAGACTACGATTTCATTCGCGGCCGATCGCTCGAGCAATCGATCGCGCACGCGTTACGGTTTACTTTGAGCGTGCCTGGTGTGCATACGGCGATTGTTGGCACGACAAAACCGGAGCGCTGGGAGGAGAACGCGAAACTCCTGGAAGCAGGTCCGCTTACCGAAGCGGAATTCCATGCCATCCGCGAACGATGGGATGATATCGCGCCCTCAACCTGGGTAGGACAAACATGAAGCAACGTAAACTCGGCCGCGGCGGACTAGTGGTTTCCGCGCTTGGACTCGGATGCATGGGTATGTCTGAATTCTATGGTCCGGGCGATGAAGAAGAATCTGCCGCGACTATTCTGCGCGCGCTTGAGCTGGGCATCACCTTCTTCGACACCGCGGACATGTATGGTTCTGGCGCTAATGAAGAGCTACTCGGCCGCGTCTTAAAAGGACGGCGCGAACAAGCAATCATCGCGACGAAGTTTGGTTTCGTGCGCGATCCACAACGGCCGGAAGTTCGCCAGTTAAGCGGCAAACCCGATTACGTGAAACATGCTTGTGAAGCAAGCATGCGTCGCCTTTGAGTTGACCTGATCGATCTCTATTATCTGCATCGCGTCGATCCGGAAACGCCCATTGAAGAGACACTGGGCGCGATGGCAGCCTTGGTGCAACAAGGCAAGGTCCGCTACCTCGGCTTGTCCGAAGCTGGGAGCGCGAGTATTCGCCGGGCGCATGCGGTTCATCCCATCACCGCAGTGCAGTCGGAGTATTCGCTTTGGACGCGCGACCCGGAAGACGAGGTGCTGCAAACATGCCGTGAGCTTGGGATCGGTTTTGTGCCTTACAGTCCGCTCGGGCGTGGGTTCCTAACCGGCCAGATTAAACGCTTCGAAGATCTGGCGAGGGATGATTACCGCCGTCAATCACCGCGCTTTCAAGGCGAGAACTTTCAGCGCAATCTCGATGTGGTAGACCGCATCAAGGAAATCGCGCGAGAGAAACATTGCACCGCGGGACAACTCGCCCTTGCCTGGGTGCTGGCACAGGATGAGAACATTGTGCCTATTCCGGGAACGAAGCGCCGGAAATATCTGCAGGAAAATGCGGGGGCGTTAGATGTGAACCTAACGAGCGATGAGTTAGCCCGGATCGAACAGGCCTTGCCTCGGACTGGCTTTGCCGGCCAGCGCTATTCCGAGACAATGATGAAATTGGTTAACCGCTAACGGCAGTTAACCATTCCCAAAAAAACTCTCTCGGCCTAGCGGCCTTTCTTGCCAGCGCGACGCGCGGCCCAGCGAGCTTTCATCGCGTCGGAGAGTTTCTTTCTCCCCGCTGCGGTCAGACCGCCGCGTTTCTTGCCGGCTGACTTAGTCGAACCTGCCGACTTTGTCGCACCTGCGCTTGCGCCGCTGGCGGTACCTTTGCGTTTGGCCCAGCGAGCTCTGGCTGCTGCTGCCAACTTAGCGCGCGTGGCCGCTGACATGCGACGACGTCCGCCACGGCGAGCGCCGCCACCTCCGCCACCGCCACTTGTTTTCTTACCTCCACCGCTACTACCGCCGAAGATCGAGCTTAGGCGATTCTCTAAAGTAGAGATTTGTTCACGGATGGAGATAGCTTGCTTTAACCTTGCTAGAGATAAGTCCATGGCGCTTAGATAACGCACCAGCCTAGTAAAGCAACTATAAAAGTAACTAACTTTTAGGAGCGATTTCCGCTAAGAACGCAGAAAAGAATTACTGGCAGATTCGTTAGCTTAGGTATAGTGCGCGAACGAAGGGCAGTTAGCTCAGCGGTAGAGCGGCACGTTTACACCGTGTTGGTCGGGGGTTCGATCCCCTCACTGCCCATTTTTTTCTCCTACCTCGGGAGGCTCCCACAGCTGGATATGGTTACCCTCCGGATCCATCAGCCACCGAACTTCCCGAATTCCGTTTCCTCGCTCTTATCTTCCACCTTCACACCTTCCTTGCGCAACGCGTCCAGGACTTCGGCTAGATTGTGCAGGCGCTAGCCAATTGTCCGCACGACCAGCGTTGACGAATCTGGCGGAAATCTACCTCAGAAAGCGCTAGGTTATCTTATGGAAACGGGAGAGGCAGAGACAGTGGATGGTTTGCAGGTGCGCACTTATTTCGTGCGCGGACGTAACGCGCTGCTCGCGCGCGCGGATTTCGGCGAGCTCTATGTCGATTACTATCTGCATCAAGGCCAGTACGGCTACCATCACGCGCCGGCGCACGATGGCATGCTGAAGGAAGCACTGGCCGCGCTTACGCTGCATTGCGCCTCGAGGCCGTGGAACGAAGCCTGGGCCTGGACAATTCATTTTCATCGACCGCTCTTGAACCTTTTCGTAACCGGCGATAACCGGCGCGGGATTGTGGTTGGTCAGCTATTCACCGAGAACGTCAAAGACGACGGGCGTAATTTATTTTGTGCGGACCTTGTGCGGGAAAGGCAGGATTCGCGACGAAGCACGGTTGAATTCAAAAGCGCGGAACCATTTGCGATCGTGGAAGAGTTCTACGGGCAAAGCGAACAACGCCCGGCCCGTTACTTCCGCCACGGACCGGAAGATTTCGTCATGATCACCGCGCAGCCAGGTTGCGATCTCGATTGGTTACAGGCGCTCGACGACGAGAAAGTGCGAAGCCTGGATGAGAACGAAACGATTAGTCTGTTAGAAGAGCGCCGTTACAAGTGGGGTTGCGGTTGTTCGCCGGAACGAATGTTTGCCATCCTCGGACCGATGATGCGCACCGACGCGGAAAGCCTTTTCGGCCAGGAAGATTCCATACGAGTAAATTGTCCGCGCTGCGGAGCTTCGCACCTGATTACGCGCGATGCGCTCGAGGGCTACCTGGCTCGCGCCTAACGAATGCAGTTTTACATCTATCTTAATGGCACGCAGCGCGGTCCGTTCAGCGAAGACCAAGTGCGCAACTACCTGGCCGCAGGTCTGGTACACTCCGCCGATCTCGCCTCCGCCAGTCTCGAAGGTAATCTTCAACCGCTGACTCTTCTTCTGGACCGCGACGAAGCGGTGGACGTCCCATCGCCGCCGGTTCCGCCTGTAACGATAACGCCGCCACCACGCGATGACCTGCCGCCACTATCAACTGATTCGCTCGGGCCTTATGCGCGGACCACGCTCGCGCCTAACGAGACGCCCTTTTATCGCACTTCTTTGCATTGGATCGTCTTTGTTCGTTTTGCTCTTCTTGCCCTTGGCGCTTTTGTTCTCATTGCCATGCCGTTCGCCATCGCGGTTCAAGCCCTGACTGGATCGCAACTCGGTTGGTTCGCGCTTCCGCTGCCAGCCTGCATCATGATCGCGCCGACGCTGGCTTATATCGGAAGCGAACTTGTCATTACCAACGTGCGGGTCTTGATCAAAACTGGAGTCGTGCGGCGTCAAAGCCTGGAGATGTTTATTTCGAAAATCGAATCGGTCGCCATCGATCAAAGTTTTCTTGGTCGGCTGTTCGATTACGGAACAGTGGTGGTGCGTGGGACAGGCGGCTTTGCCGAACGTTTCGAGACGATCGCGCATCCCATCCAATTTCGTAGCTGGGTGCAACGCATGCAAAAAACGGCCGGACCCGTTGCCGAGCCCGGCCGCTTAACCTAACCGTTACCAATGAACGGTAATTTGGACAGTCTCTAGAACTTTTTCGTCAGGCTCACATACCAATAGCGGTTGCGAATGGTGTAGTTGGACGTGTCGTAATTGTCGTTGAAGGCACCCAGAACGGTAGGCGGGTAGCGATCGAACGCGTTATTTACGCCGACCGTGACCTTGGTATTCCACAACATCCGCTGCCAGATGCTGCTGTTCTCTACGCCAGCCGCGTCGTTACCCTGACTCTTCGCATCCTTCGCGTCTTTGGAGTAACCACCGGCTGCAGCCTGCATCTCGGGTTTAAGAAACTCGTAGCTTAACTGCATGTCGAGCGTCTCGTAATCCGAAATGCGATGATGGAATGGGAATGACGGGTTCGTAGCTGTCCCTCCACGTCCCGGAGCTGGATCTGTCACAGCATTGAGAGCAATAAAGTTCGGGTCATCCTCCAGGTCGCCGATGTAGTTACCGGTCGCGACAAAATCGAGTCCCTTCATCCAACCTTTAGTTCCGGCCCATTCGAAGCGCAGAAAGGCCTTATTGAAGGGTATCCCGCCCGGCGCAAGGGGCTGGGTAGCCTGGAAGTCACCGAGGAAGTTAATATCGTCGTACCCGCTAAGAGGCTGCGCCTTCCAGGTAAAGAAGTGGTTCCACCCGCCGGACAAGGTGAATGTGCCCCAGTTCTGCGTAGGTATCTCATAGGTCGTAGTTATGTCCATACCTTGCACCATGCGCTTGCCGGCATTGACTGTCGCCGCGTCGATCGCGTTCAACGTGCCATCGTCATTGCGCGAAATACCAACCGCGCCGCCACCTGCACCATCCGGGTCAGTTATTCCCAGGGTAAGGAAGACCTGGGCCGCTTGCGCGGCTGGCAGGAGCAAGTCACGCGTATTGAGCTGATACCAATCCGCCGTGAGCGTGAAGCCCGGCAGCCACTTTGGCGTATAGACAAGGCCCGCCGAATAGGAGTCCGTCTTTTCTGGAATCAGGGCAGGGTTACCGAACTGGAACACGCCGCCCGGGGGCTGGAGCACAGCATTATTCACTGGATCAAACACCACCGGGAAGTTCTGCGCGGTTGGCGCGAAAAGCTGAAATGGTGTCGGCGTTAGGAACGATTGATTGAAGTTCGCGCGCAAGGTCAAATCCGGCATTGGTTGATAACGGACCGACAAACGCGGCGTGCCGCCAAAGTCTTCCTCGGGATTTCGGTTATCGAAGGAAGAAGTCGCGTGCGTGAACTGGTCCCTGTTATCGAATTTTTCGTAACGCCAGGCGATGGAAAATTCCAGCGAGCGCACGAAAGGCACATTCATGGTGGAAGTCACAATCGGCACGTTAAGCTCGACAAAGAAGGAGTTGACCTTTTGCAGAAACTTGAAGTTGGACGCGGCGGCGAACCCGAGCTGGTCGCCGCTGAGTTGGACGGGATCGGGCTGGTTCTTTTGCGCATCCTCCCGGTGCTCGTAACCCAGGGCAAGATCAAGGCCGCCGTTGTAAAGATTGGGGAAGAGGTGGGCATTGATCTTGGCATCGGCCAGCCAGCTCCGTTCATAGAAGTAGGAATTGCCGAGGTAGGAGGCACGTTGCGCGGCCGCGCGGTTGTCATAAGCGCGCGTGCCGATCTGCGCGCCGGTGGCATCGTAGATTGGTGCTACACCGGCAACCGGGGCATTCTGACCGATGAATGGATCGAAATTACCGTTGATGATCTCGCGATAAAGCCCCCCACGGGTAGCATCATCACTATCGACCCGTTTTTTGTCGAAACGCTCGTAAACGATACCTGTGTCATAACCGAAGTGACTAATGAAGCCATTGTCCTTGATATTGAAGTCACCGTTCAACCCGCCGGTGTAACGGTAGTAATCCGCATCGTAGAAAGAGCGGCGATTACCCAGTTCGTTCACAAGGCGATAACGCGAGCTGGAAAGGGCTCCGGCCGGATTCGTATAGCTGCCTAAGCCGCCGGCAGCTGCCGGATTGTAACCTAGCCGTCCGGGGAAGGGATTGAAGGGGCTATTCTGGATGACCGATCGCTGCGCCGCGGTTGAGAAGCCGGTTCTGGTACCAGCCGGTGTCGGCATATCATTAAACAAGACGCCGGCTTGGGGAGTTATGAAACCGAATGCCTTTCCCGTGCGCGGGTCGATGTTGGGAATAAAGAGGTTGGCATTCTTATAAAATGCCAGCGGTATGGTGAAGGGCGAAGGCGCCAGACCGTTGTCCTGCTTGGCCTTGCTATACATGACATCGCCGTAAATTTGTAAACCCTCTCCAAAAATCTTGTAGCGGCCCGTCACGTAATACATCGCTTTTTCCACTGCGGGAATCGCGGGTGTGAAAACACGGAAGTTGAAACGCGATGGGTCCTGACCGGCTACGAAGTCGCCCGGTTGCGCACCGCCGGAAGCAATAATGTTTCCCGCGGTCGGTTCAAACCGGCGATAGCTGGCAGGTGTAGGATTACTAACGGTAGGATCGAGCAAAACGAGCTGACCGTTGATCTTACGGCCACCCGCTAGCGTAGTAGTGCCAGAGATGCTAACCCGTCCTGCAAAGGTAGGACTGTTGCCATTCCCACCGCCACGTCCAAGACCGAGTGGATCGTTACCTAGGTCGCCGGTGCCTGCTAGTTGGGCGCGATCGCGCGAGTAAAGGTTGGCGCGCGAATAGTATTCTCCCACGGCCGCAACCTGCACCTTGTCGGTTTTAACTCCGCCGCGCAGATAAAACTGACGCACGTGCGCGTCGCTTTCGGTGGTGTTGCCGTAAAGCCCATATACTTCCGCGCCTTCATAAGGCGCTTCGCCCGGTCCATCGAGCAGAATAAAGTTTACTACCCCGGCCACCGCGTCCGATCCGTAAATAGCAGAAGCGCCATCCTTCAGAACTTCCGTGCGGGCTATTGCGCCGATAGGGATGGCATTGATATCTGCCGAGCCATTTAGATCCGTGCCGAGGCTCGCTCGGCGCCCATTGAGGAGAACAAGAGTATTCTGCTGTCCAACACCGCGAAGGTTAATGCCCGCGGCGCCATTGCCGCCGTTGGCATCGTTCTCCGTTGCCGCATTGCCGACAAAGGAAGGTAACTGGCGCAAGCCTTCCACCGGAGTGTTAGCGCCCTGCTTGTGCAGGATCTCGGCCGTATAGACGGTCACCGGTAAGGCCGACTCCGTTTCAGCTGTTGGAATATAAGAGCCGGTGACAATGACCCGCTCAGTAGTGGCAGTCCCCCCGCCCGCCGCAGCCGGCGGTTCCTGCGCAAAGGCAATTGCGCTTGCAGTAAGAGTTAGCAAAACCGCGGTCCAGCGAAGCGGCGGCTTGGTCGGTACATTTCTCGTCATTGGTTTCTCCATGGTTAAGGATTGAACGTTCATTGCGGCCGAAGTCTTACTCCGGCTCGTTCAATCATGGTTAGGACTTAAACCAGACGAAACGGGACGCTCCCTTATGACGGTGATCCGCGACCACCGGAAGTGCCTAACGAGTGCTAGCGAGCGAAGAGGTCGCTATTCGTCAATCGTCGCGGGCAGGGCAGCGATCGATAAAACTTTGTCGAAGCGCGGATCGTCGCGCAACGGCTCCCACACCGGATCGAGCTTCAAGTCGCCGTAGGTCGGACCAAAGGGTTTGCCGACTATTTCGTTCAAGATTTCGAAAGCTCCTTCGCGATCGCCATTCGTCGTCATCACTTCGCCTACCACCCGCAGGCAGTCAGGGCCGACTAACGCATCGACACTCGGCGGACAACTTTCTGCCGCGCGTCTCGCCAGACGCAAAGCTTCGTCTTTCAAGCCTAGCCCGGCATTCGCTTCGGCCAGGGAGCCGAGCAAGCCAGGATCCCCCGGCCGCTTTACCAGCGCGGCTTGAGCCGTACGCTTTGCTTCGGCGTAGTCATTGCCTACTGCTTCGGTATTACCTTCCGCCTTCTCCAGTAATGCCATCATCTGCCAGTAACTCGGCGTCTCGCGCTGTTCCTGGTTGCACTTGGCCGCGGCGCTGCGGGCCGCTGCATAATTTTTCTCAAGAAGAGGCAGCCAGAAGCGTGCTCCTTCGTAGTCCGAGGAATCCCAGTCGGGATACTTCTCCAGCGCCGCGCGCACCGCCGCCAAATCTCCGGCCGCGAGCGCGGCTTCGCTCTTGACCAGAAGAACGCGATGGGCAGGGCGATTCAACCTCGACATGGTTTCGTCCGCGAGCCGATTCGAATCATCGAACCTCCTTAAACCGGAGTAGGTCTGAATAAGATTAACCGCCAGATCAGGATTTTGCGGATCGAGCTCAACCGCTCTCTTACCGTCACGAATACTTTCCTCCCACCTACCCATGCGCCGCTCCACCAGCGAGGCGAGGGTGTAATACTCCACCGTGTGCGAAGCGGAAGCAGGAATCTTCGCAAGCTCCTCCTGGGTTTTCCGATAGTCGCTCAGACCATTGTAGTAATAGCGGGCTATCGCCAGTCGCGCTTCCTCCGAGTCTGGTTCGAGCCTCAGCGCCGTCTCCGCCGCCGCTTTCGCCGTCGCCAAAAGCTCGGGGTCATGCTCGTTGCCGAAGCGATAATCCAGCAGGTCTAGTTGATTTATCAGGCAGTAAGCCCGGGTGAACTTGTCGTCCAGCTTGACCGCTTGCTTGGCCAGCTCGATCGCTTCACTCCAATTAGCCTTGGGATTAACCCCCATTCCTTCGAAGAGCGAGCGTGCCTTCAGGTAAAGATCGTAGGCTTGCAGATCCTGCGTGGGCTGCTTCTGGATCGCGTCTTTCTCCTGCGAAGTAAGCTTCACCTTGAGCTGAGTTACGATGGTTTGGGCCAGCTCGTTTTGCAGGGCGAAAATGTCTTCTAGCCTGCGGTCATAATGTTCCGCCCAAATCTGGGTATCGGATCGAGTATCAATTAGTTGCGCATTAATGCGGACGCGGTCGCCGGAGATTTGCACACTGCCTTCCAAAACATTTGCCACACCTAGTTCGCGACCAATCTCTTTGACGTTTCTCTTCCCGCGATAACTCGCCACCCCACTTCGGCTGATGACTTTCAAGTCTCCTACCTTACCCAAGTCGGTCAGGATATTGTCCTGCACGCCGTCGGCAAAGTAGGAAGGCGGATTGTTATTATCGCCCAGGTTATCGAAAGGCAGAACGGCGATACTCTTAGCTGTTGCCGGCGCTACCGCGGCTACTTCGGGGGCCTGTCTTGGCCAACGATTCCAAATGGCAAAAGCTATCGCGCTTAAAAGAAGAAGGGCTGCTAACGCGCCGGCGGCAGTTCGATGGCGAACCAGGAAGGACCGCGCGCGATAGCCCGCCGTCCCTCGTCGCGCCAGAACTGGTTCGTGAGCCAGATGCCGACGAACGTCGGCCGCCAGGTCAGCCGCGGTGTGATATCGCAGCCCAGGTTCCTTGCGCATGGCAAAGGCAACGATCGCGTCGAGATCACCGCGCAACTGACGCGCGATTTCTTTGTTGGAAGCCGCCGTGCTAGGTGGCACCGGCTCTTCTTCGCGAATAACTCTCACAATTTCCTCGCGCGCGGGATGGGTGGAAGAAAACTTGTGCGGTTTTTGTCCGCTCAGCATTTCGTATAAGAGCGTGCCCAGCGCATAGACATCGCTCGCTTCCGTCACCGGGCGGCCATCAGTTTGCTCCGGCGAAGCGCAGTTAGGTGTGAGGCGCTCTTCGCCCGCGGCCGTTATCTCGAGAGAATCCTGCCCCGGGCTGACCAGCTTGGCGATTCCGAAGTCTAATAACTTCACTTCGCCATCCGCGTTAACCAGGATGTTACTAGGTTTCAAATCACGGTGAATAACGTGACTGTGGTGCGCTACTTCGACCGCCGAACAAACCCTAAGAAAAATCGCCAGCCGTTCCGGGACGGAAAGCTCGTGCTCGCGGACGAATCGAGTAACTGGCGCCCCAGAAACATATTCCATGACAAAGTAAGGAAGCCCGTCATCCGTAGTTCCCGCATCAAGCAGCCGCGCAATGTTAGAATGGTCGAGCCGCGCCAGGATGTGACGCTCAGCCGCAAATCGCCGTAACACTTCCTCCGTATCCGTGCCGCGCTTGAGCACCTTGATAGCTACTTGTTTTTCAAATTGGCCATCTGCGCGCGCCGCCAGATAAACTGCACCCATCCCGCCGCGACCTAGTTCGCGCACTACCTCGTAGGCGCCGATGCGCCAGCCCGTGCGCGGGGCTTCGTCACGCCATAAGGCCGCCGTAGCTTGTTCCGCGCAATCTTCCAGGCTATCGGTCGGGTCGCGCAAAAGAGCTTCCGCCTCTCGGACTAGCGATTCCGCCTCACCCAGGAGCCGTGCATCATCCGCGCAGCGTCTTTCGACCAAAGCGGTGCGCGCCGCCGGTGATTTTTCCTCCAAGGCATCGGCCACGATCTCTTTGAGCAGTTGCCATTTTTCGGGGCCCAGCTTCTCCTCTGCTATGAATGTCTTGCTCATCAATAACTGCTCGTTAGCTACTTTTCGGAAAGTTCTCTGCGCAGCCAGATCTTTGCCACGGTCCACTCGCGTTTAACAGTCGCGGGCGAAATGGCAAGCACTTCCGCAATTTGTTCGATAGTTAACCCGGCAAAGAAGCGTAACTCAACGATCTGCGCTTGTCTGCTATCAAGTGTCTCCAACTCGCGCAAAGCTTCATCGAGCGCCTGCACATTGACCTGCCGGCTTTCGTAGAACTCCAGAGTCAGTAGCGTCGCCTCATCCCCGCCACGCTTCAGCCGACGCCTCGCCACCGCGTGGTTAATCAAAGTCTGGCGCATCAGGCGCGCAAAGATCCCGATGAAATGCGCCCGGTTGTTCCAGTCTACTTCGCCTTCCTTCACCAGTCGCAGATAGGCCTCATGCACCAGGGCCGTCCCT
>JALZAX010000379.1 GCA_030948055.1 Verrucomicrobiota bacterium
CCAATGATCGTTCCGGAGCGTTCGTTAAAAACATTTTCGCTTAAGACGACGATCGGTCGTCGTCCCGCCTGCTCCGCGCCGCGGGTGGGAGCAAGGTCGGCCCAGCGAATATCGCCTCTCAATATGCGGGCCATTCTTTGGCGTCGGCGGACAAACCTGTTTCGGCTAGGGCACGCTCTTCTTTACGCGAAAGTTTGGCGCATTCCTGGGCGAGACGCGATCCTTGCAGCCGATTCAATTTTTCGTCGAGCGCTTGCTGAATAGCTTCGCTGCGGGTGCGAAAATTTCGTGATCGCACCAGGCGATCGAGATGGCGCAAAGTATTTTCGCGAATGGAAATGGCGATTTTGGCAGCTGGCATTTACCGGTACTACCTCGGGTATGACCAAAGATCAAACCTCATTTGGGCTAGAATTTTCCATCACCATTCGCCTGCCGATCCTTCTTCGAAACGATCTTGATCTGGGTGGCTTCGTAATAGACTAACGAATCGGGCGGGACGCTTTTGGTGAGAAAAACGTTACCGCCGATGGTGCTGCGCGCGCCGACCACGGTTTCGCCGCCGAGGACGGTGGAATTCGGATAGATGGTGACGTCATCTTCCACGGTGGGATGGCGTTTGCCGCCTTTTTTGATTTTGCCGTGCTCGTCTTTTTGAAAGGAACGCGCGCCGAGCGTGACATTGTGATAGAGCTTCACGCGTGAGCCAAGCTCCGCCGTTTCGCCCACGACACAGCCGGTACCGTGATCGATAAAAAAATGCGAACCGATTCTTGCGCCCGGGTTAATATCGATACCGGTGCGGCTGTGCGCCCATTCCGACATGATGCGCGGAATGAACGGCACCTCTTTTAAATAGAGCACGTGTGCCATGCGTTGAATGGCGATCGCTTCGAGTGATGGATAAGCGAGAATGATTTCTTCATAGCCGGTCGCGGCGGGATCGCCCTCGTAAGCGGCGTCGATGTCGGTCCAGATCAAGCGTCGCAGATCGGCCAGTTGGGAAATGAAATGCTCGAGCAGTTGTTCGGCTTTCTTTTGCGTCTGCGGGCGTGGCGGAAAATCACCGAAGCTCTTGCAGATTTCCGGGATGAGCGTGTGGCGAATCTGTCGAACGCGACTGCGCGTCACGTCGGGCAGATCTCCGGAATCGACCAGCGCTTCACCGCGAAAGCCGGGAAACATCAGGCTCATCAATTCCGCGCAGATCGATTGCACCGCTTCGCGTGAGGGAAGAATGGCGGCGGCGTCGAGATAATTGATGCCGCCGGTTTCGCTGTAGGTTTGCAGCAGATCATCCACTGCATCGCGCGAAGTTAGATTCATCGCCGCGATAGTACCGCTGGAGCGGAGTTGTGGCAACGGTTTGGCGCATCCGCTGTTTTCATCTCTTTCGTTCTGGTTAAGGTCACTCGTTAGCCAAATGAGTAACTTCGAGATTCTTGGTTTGCCGGTGGATGAAATGCACGCCTTTTTGGCGGGGGCGCATCCGGATCCGTTCCGCATTCTCGGGCCGCATCGCGTGGGCGAGAATCTGGTCGTGCGCGTTTTTCGGCCGGACGCAAAGGAGATCGACATTCTGACCGATGGGAAAGAATTTCCGGCCGACCGGCTGGACGACAAAGGCTTTTTCCAGGCAGTCATTCCCGGGAAAAAACGCGATTGCGATTACGAGGTGCGTGTCATTCCGTGGGATGCAGACGACTACACGGCGCGTGATGCGTATTGCTACGGCTCGATCCTGGGCGAAGTCGATCTGCACCTTTTCGCCGAGGGAAATCATCATCAGCTTTACGAAAAATTTGGTGCGCACCTGCGCAAGATCGGCGGAGTCGAGGGCGTTTACTTCGCGGTCTGGGCGCCCAATGCGCAACGCGTCAGTGTCGTGGGCGATTTCAACGGCTGGGATGGTCGCGTCCACCCGATGCGGCGCCTGTTAGGCAGCGGTGTCTGGGAAATTTTTATTCCCGGTGTTGGCGAAGGCGCGCACTACAAATTCGAAATCCGCACGCCTCTCGGCCAACTGCTTTTAAAGAGCGATCCCTTCGCGTTTTTCGGTCAATGGGGAAAAGAGACTTCGTCGCTCGTTTTCAATCTCGAGCGCTACCAGTGGGATGACGATGCCTGGATGAAGTCGCGTCGCGAAAAAAATTGGAACCGCAGCGCGATGTCGATTTACGAGGTGCATCTCGGTTCCTGGCGCCGGCACGAAGGCGCGGGGAATCGCCACTTCAGTTACCTCGAACTGGCGGACTCGCTCATTCCCTACGTGGTCGAGATGGGCTACACGCACATCGAAGTGCTGCCGATAGCGGAGCATCCTTTCGAAGGTTCGTGGGGTTATCAGGTCACCAATTATTACGCACCGACGAGTCGCTTCGGAAATCCGGATGAGCTGCGCCATTTCATCGACAAGTGTCATCAAGCCAACATCGGCGTGATCATGGATTGGGTGCCGGCGCATTTCCCGAAAGACACCCACGCGCTCGCCGAATTCGACGGGACCGATCTATACGAACACATGGATCCGCGGCAGGGCGAGCACCAGGATTGGGGCACGCTCATTTTTAATTTCGGTCGCAACGAGGTGCGAAATTTTCTCACGGCCAACGCCCTTTTCTGGCTCGACAAATATCACATCGACGGACTGCGCGTGGATGCGGTCGCGTCGATGTTGTATCTCGACTACTCGCGTCAGCCAGGGCAGTGGATTCCGAACGCCTACGGCGGGCGCGAAAATCTCGAGGCCGTTTTTTTCCTGAAACGGACCAACGAAATCTGTTACGAAAAATTTCCCGGCACCATCACGATCGCGGAAGAATCAACCGCCTGGCCGGCAGTCTCGAAGCCAACCTACCTGGGCGGTCTGGGTTTCGGCATGAAGTGGAACATGGGTTGGATGCA
>JALZAX010000059.1 GCA_030948055.1 Verrucomicrobiota bacterium
GATGTGACCGGCATCACCACAATCCATCACGCGCTGCGCGATGTTGATCCCGCCGCCCGCGATATTCTCGCGATCATTCACGTCCGCGATTTCGTTGATCGGACCGCTGTGAATTCCCATGCGCACCGGAATTTCGGGATGTTCCTCCAGCGCTGCGGCCAGTTCGAGCGCGGCACGCGCCGGCGCTTCCGGGCTATCGCGAAACACCAGGGCCATGCCATCGCCAGTCGGCAAACGGATCAGCTTGTTCTGCGCTTCAGCCGCGCGCACTTCGGCGGTTTGCCTAACGAGTTCATTCAGTTTCCGCAGCCTTTCGCCTTGCTCATTAATCAGGAGCTTTGAATAACCGACGATGTCGATGAACAAGACGTGTCCGATTTCCAGGCGGAGTGTTGAAGGCGAGTCGGTGGACATGTGCGCTCTGAATAGTTAACGGTCGTCCCGCGCGTGCACGAGTCCAAAGGACACTTCGCATTCCCACGCGAGCGCGTTACAATCGCTCCACTCTATTATTAGACCCATGCCGACTGAAACTACGACAGCTTCGCCCTACACCAGACAAAATCCTTTCCCCGGAAAACTGCTCGTGAACCGCCGGCTCAATCCCGGCTCGCAAAAAGACACGCGCCACTTCGAGGTCGACTTGACCGGCTGGGGCTTGAGTTACGAAGTCGGCGATTCCATGGCGATTTATCCGAGCAACGATCCAGTGCTCGTCGACGAAGTCCTCCTGCACATCGGCGCGAGCGGCGATGAGATGGTGCCGAGCACGACGAAAGGCCAGACCGTGCCGCTGCGTGAAGCTCTCTTGCGTCAATACAGCATCACGCAGCCGACCCCGAAGTTTCTCAAAGCCGTCGCGCAACGCGCTTCGGGCGCACCGTTGCTCAACGAACTGATGCACCCCGACCGCAAGGCGGACCTCGACAACTACCTTTGGGGCATGGAAGTGATCGACTTCCTCTACGAGCATCGCTCCATCAAGTTTGCGCCGGAAGAATTTGTCGGCCTGCTTTCGAAACTACAGCCGCGCTTGTATTCGATTGCTTCCAGTTTGAAAGCCTTTCCCGACCAGGTTCATTTCATCATCGACGTTGTGCGCTACGAAAGTCACGGGCGTCCACGCAAAGGCGTTTGTTCTACCTTCATTGCCGAACGCGCGGAAAACTCTGCGGTGCCGATTTATCCCACCACCTCAAAGTTCCGCATGCCAGAAAATCCAGGGACACCCATGATCATGGTAGGTCCCGGCACCGGCATCGCACCTTTCCGGGCCTTCTTGCAAGAACGTAGGGCCACCGGAGCTAAAGGTAAGTCGTGGCTCTTCTTTGGTTCGCAAAAAGAGAGCTGCGATTACTTCTACAAAGATGACTTCGACCAGCTGAAGAAGGCCGGATACTTAACGAGAATCGATTGTGCTTTCTCCCGTGATCAGGAGCACAAGATCTACGTGCAACATCGCATGCTGGAAAACGCGGCCGAGCTTTGGAAATGGATCGACGGTGAAGGCGCGCACTTCTTCGTCTGCGGCGACGCCAAACGCATGGCGAAGGACGTCGATGCCGCCTTGCGTAAGATCATCGAAAAAGAAGGCGGCAAAACTCCCGACGAAGCCGGTGAATACATGGAAAAGCTCAAGGCGGACAAGCGCTACAAGCGCGACGTCTACTAATTGTCGCAGCCAGGTGAGCGTGAACGGAGTTCACGATCTCATAGGCCAAAACCTTCCTCTCGCCTCGCCGCCCGGCCCTTCTATCACGCTAGCTCGAGGCGCGTCTCGGAGCGCAGCTGGACCAACACTGGAGCGCTTAAAAAAGCCCCAGTACTTTCAGGACGATAATGATAACGACGATAACTCCGATGATGTAAAAAATATTTTTGTTCATAATCGTCTTGGTGATTACCACTCCCCGATGAGGATGGCGAGGGGTTTCGGAGACTGCTTTTGGGCGTGCTCCCACAGTCCTGCGGATATCGAAGAGGCGGATGCTCGAATGATCGCTTTATATTGATCCGCAGGGGCGTCCGGTTCGTCCGACATCTCCGAATAAAAATTTTGGGGAACGCGCAATCGCGCTGGTTGAATAAACCGCTGGCGAACTACGTCGGACCTTGAAACATCAACCGAAAGGGAACAAAATGAAGAAGCTATTACTTAGCATTACTCTGGCGGCGGCTGCACCGTTCGCCTGGGCTCAGACATCGAGCACCACCACCACCACGACCACTGAAGGCGGCGGCACTATTACGGAATTCACTCCGGGCAGTGCCATTGTCCTGAAGGAATCGAGTGGCCCGCGACATTACCACTTCGGGAAAAAGGTCGTCTACGTGACCAAGAGCGGGAAAGAACTCGACGAATCGACGGTTAAGACACGCATCAAAGTTGGCGTGCCAGTTCATGTTCATTACATGGGCGAAGGCGACAACATGATGGTCGATCGCGTCATTCTCGACGAGGATTGATCAAGGCGCTGAGCTGGTAAGCCTTTAAGACTTTTGCTCAGCCAATGCGGGCCGGCTTTTTAGTCGGCCCGTTTTTGCGTACCGACCCGCCGGCCGGCTTGCGTTGGTTCAGCTCAAGTATCAACGTAAGGGATGAACCAGCAAGTGACACGCCGTAGATTCGTAGGAGTAACGATCGGCGGCGGAGCAGCCCTACTCACAGGCGGATTGAAAATTCTACGCGCAGCTACCACAGAAACTAACTCGATGTTCAAAATCGGCGGCGATCTTTCGGTCAACCGCCTTGGTTTCGGTGCCATGCGCATAACTGGCGACGGAGTGTGGGGTTGGCCAAAGGACCGTGAAGAAGCAAAAAGGGTTCTGAAGCGCGCAGTCGAGCTGGGTGTCGACTTGATCGATACCGCCGATGCTTATGGACCGGAAACAAGCGAGCTGCTCATCGCGGAAGCATTGCATCCTTATCCCAAAGGCCTGGTCATTGCGACGAAAGGCGGTAACACGCGCCCGGGGCCGGGCCAGTGGGTCCCGAATGGCCGGCCGGAATACCTCACGCAATGTGTGGAGAAGAGTTTGAAGCGGCTGCGGCTGGAACGAATCGATCTCTACCAGCTACATCGAGTTGATCCGAAAGTGCCGATGGAAGACTCACTCGGCGCTCTGAAGAAAATGCAGGAGGCCGGGAAGATTCACCATTTAGGTTTATCCGAAGTAGGTCCAGAGCAGATTGAACGAGCGCGTAAGATTCTTCCCATCGCGACGGTACAGAACCAGTATAACGTAGGTAACCGGCACTGGGAAAACGCCCTTAAGTATTGCGAGAAAGAAGGGCTGGGCTTCATGCCTTGGTCGCCAGTAGGCGGTGGCAGGTCCTTGAACGATCGCGTGGTGGAAGCAGTCGCCAAGGCACATGGCGCCAGTGTTTATCAGGTTGCGATCGCCTGGCTACTAGCTCACTCGCCGGTGATGTTACCCATCCCGGGGACGTCGTCCGTCGCGCATCTGGAAGAAAACGCGGCCGCTGCCAAGCTACAGCTAACTCCGGAAGAACTTAAGACCCTTAGCGCGTCGGCCAGCTAGGTAACAGCTTGTTACCAGATCTTCACTCGAACGTCGTCCGCCCGATACATCTTATCGCCTGGCTTAACCCCGAAAGCGTCGTAGAACGGCACCATGTTACTAACTGGTCCAGTGACACGAAGGAAGCTCGGTGAGTGCACATTCGTTTTTACCTGCACTGCAATGTTTTCCGGGCGGATCTGATTCATCCAACCAAGGGCCCAACCGATAAAGTAGCGCTGGGCCGGAGTGAAGCCGCCGATCGACTTACCATTCTTATATTCGTCGGTTTTGGTGAAGGCATCCCAGGCCAGAGTTATACCTCCCAAATCCGCGGCGTTCTCGCCTTGCGTAGCACTACCATTCACGTGCAGGGTGTCGACCGCAATGTATTGGTTGAATTGTTGCACGATGCCGGCGGTCCGTTTGACGAATTCAGCGGCGTCTTCCTTGGTCCACCAATCCTGCAAGTTGCCGCGCTCATCGAATTGGCGGCCCTCGTCGTCGAAGCCGTGCGTTAGCTCATGCCCGATAGTCGTACCGGCCGCGTAACCATAAACAATGGCGTCGTCGACTTGCGCATCGTCGATGCCTGGAAGGATAAAGACGGCCGCGGGAAGAACCATCTCATTGTTAGACGGGTTATAGTAGGCGTTGTAAGTCTGCGGCGTCATGTTCCATTCGGTGCGATCGACCGGTTTATGTAACTTGGCGATCGCGTATTCGCTTCGCCAGATGTTACCCCGCACGCAATTCATCAGGAATGATGTGCGATCGACCGGATAGGACGAGTAGTCGCGCCAATGCTCGGGGTAACCCACCTTCTTCGCAATCGCCGCGAGCTTACGCAGGGCCCGCTCCTTGGTTGGGTCACTCATCCAGTCGAGTGCGCCAATGTGATCGCGCATGGTTGCAAAGATCTCGTCGGTAAGCTTGGCGTAACGTTCCTTTGTCTGCGGGGAAAAGTAGCGCTCCACGTAGAGCTGCCCGAGTGCGTCGCCCAGGTAGTGTTCTTCTTCGTCAAGCACGCGTTTGAAACGCGGCCGCTGCTTGGGCGTGCCGTTTAGAACAGTTCCGAAGAAGTGAAAGTTTTCGTCATCGAAGCGCCCCCCCGCCTCTTCGGCAAAGGTATGCGCTAGCTGCCAACGCAGATACGTCTTCCAGGCCTCAAGCGATTGCGCCTTGAGTGATGCTTCTACTTGTCGAAAGAACTCGGGTTGACCTACTACAACAGTATCGATGTCACTGATGTGTCCTTGTTCTAGGAACTCGCGCCAACGAATCGAAGGAGCGAGCTCACCTACGCTATCGAGTGACATGGCATTGTAGTTAGCTACTGGATCGCGCAGGTCTTCCAGTTTGCGCGAAGCGCGAGCCAGGTCCGTCTCCAGGGCCATGACAGTATCAGCATTCGCCTTAGCATGCGTGGCGTCGTCGCCTAAAAGCTGGAACATGCGCGTGACGTGCTTGACGTATTCCGCGCGGAGCATAATGGCCCGTTTCTCGGTATCCAGGTAGTAATCGCGGTTAGGTAGACCTAGTCCACCTTGATAAAGATGGAGCACATCCCTATCGCTGTTCTTCTCATCCTGCAAAATGTAAGGCGAGAACATGGCCTCGACCCCGATGTAGTGCAGGCGGGCGATGGTCGCGAGCAGACCTTGTAGGTCCTTCACGTCCGCAATGCGATCGAACTCTGCCGCGATCGGCTTGAAGCCTTGTTGCGCATTGGTGGCGATATCCATACCTGCCGACCAGAAGTCGCCGATCTTTTGTTGATTACTGCCAGCCGGCGCATCCTTTGTCTTCGCCGCCACCTGGTTGACCGAGAGCAAACGATTGTAAGTTTCGTCCTGCACAACCCGATCAATTCCCCAGGCTTTTTCGGAAGGAGGAATGGGATGAGCCTTGAGCCATTTCCCAACCGCGAAGTGGAAGAAATCTTCGCGGGGGGAAACCGAACGATCGACGAATTGATCGAGGTAGTTATCGGCGGTGGCGGGCGCGCTTTTCTTTTCAGTAGTGGCGCCGTGTGAGGATGACAGGAGCGCTACTAACGCGATTGTCGCAAGGGGAATACTCCGCATAAGAATATTAAGGTAGCGGGTCGGGCGATCGAATCGAGTATTGCCACCAAAGCAAAACCAGAACGATTCCAGTGATGGCAGTGACGATTCCCCCTAAGACAACGACGCGCGGGCGGTAAAGCAATTCCAACCGACCGCTTTGACCTGCGGGAAGTTCTACAGCGGGCGTTAGACCTTGAAACGATTTGACTGGAAGCTCAACGCCCTCCCATTTTGCGTGATATCCTGGTAAGTAGGGGCGAGAAACAGTAATAAGAACGGGACGCATGTTATCGATGGGAGAAACGTCAACGAGCACTTTGTGACGTGAGTTCTCGATTATCTGCACAGTAGCATTCGAGTAGCGATCATCCGCAAATGCGCGAATGGCCGGTATGGCAACCGCGCGCTCGTAGACGTCGCCTTCTGCTTCGGAATGAACTAGCTTCCACTCGTTGGGTAACTGGGCCGGTAACTGGAAATCGCGGGCGACGATGATTCCATCGATGCCTAACTTTTCCAACAAAGCACCTGGAAGAGTTGCCGGCATGACAACATCGTCGACCTTCCCCGGGTTGAGGTGGCCATGGGTCCCGGAATCGAAGAGCCGCGCCACACCGGCCGGCCCGACCGGGCTGTAGCCGTTCACCAGGTGCACTGCGCCGAACATTGAAGTGCTACCCGGCCTAACGACATTGCCGAAAGGCACGCCGGTCATGTCGGCGCGATACCAGGACTGTGGCTCGGGATAGAGGCTAAGATAAAGACGCTCGGGATTCAGCGGGGCCGGTGACTTTAGGGTTTCGGTGAAAAAATAATGCGCCAGCGGAGCGTGCGGATCCAAACGCAGGTAAGTTGTAAGTAAGGTGGCAAAGGTCACAATTGGAAGAAGCCATAATTTGCCGCGACTCCCGAAGAAGCTGGCTCCAATCCACCAGACAATTGCGCAAAGGAAGAAGACAGGTGCAACGTTGGCCAAATCTTTTGGTGTCGTTAGGCCAAAGATCGACATTGCTGTCCATGTTAAACCTGTAAGTAAGACTGCCCAGGCGCCGGCATTCGCCTGCCACCAGCTTTGCTGCCTAACGACCTCTCCTTGCCAAAGGCGATACGCTTCCGCCGCGCTCAGCGCCAGGACAAGGTGGAACAGCGGTAGCCAACGAAAACTGAAGCGAAAAATTCCCGGTGTTGGTAGCAGACAAAGGATGAGAACAAGGGCGAGCAGTCCTAGTTCCCACCGCAGTTTCGATACCAATCGTTTCGGGATGGTGCAGGCTACTGCAATCAAAATAACAATGGGCGCGAGCCCACAAGCCAACTCAACCGCGTGATGCGGCCCGATCTTAGCTTCAAACTGATGCCAGTTCACCGTCCACGAAGGGACCACGAAACCGGGTAGCGCCTTAAAAGGCACCAGCCATTGGTTCGGAATGAACCTTTCAACGGATCTTCGCGAGCCGGGAGTGTATTCGAGTAACGACATCCACGCCGGCGCGGAAAGCCCAAGTCCGAGGAGCCAACCACTCGTTAGGCGAAGTGAAGCACGCCAATCGTGTTCAGTGACCAAGCTACGTAGTCCGAGCCAGACGGTGACCAGCGCAAGCATCCCGATCGTGTAAGGAAATCCCCCTGTTACAAGCAGATAAATGAAAGGCGCCGGTAGTAGAACGCGCCAACGCGGACCGTCGCGTGGCACCGCTTTTTCCATGGCCCACCACGACCATGGCAACCAGGCGAAAGCAGCGACCGCTCCAAACCAATCGCTCGCGCCCCAGCAAATCATCCAGCCATTCAAGGCCGCAACTAGTGCGACCATCAATGAACTCGGCGCGGAAAGGTTGCGCGCGCGGGCGAGTAAGTATGCTCCCATGGCCAGCGCGAATAATTGCGTGATGGAAAGAGCCGCGGCTTGTTGCGCGAAGGTCAGGGGAAATTTCCAAATCAAAATGACCGCGGCGTTAACGAAAACGGAGAAGGTTCCGTATTGAAATTCGCCGGCCAGGTTGCTGCAGACCCAGGAATAAGGGCTAAGCAAGGGCCAATGCCCTTCCGACCAACTACGCGCTACGTCGGTGAAGACAGGCAGGACCGAGATCTGATAATCGTCCGTCCAGAAAAACTGAGGATCATGCCGCAATAGCAGCAAACAAAAAATCAGGACTACAACCCCGGCGCCAATCGCGCCTAACGAGTGGTTGGGTGGGCCGGCGCGCGGGCGATTCACAGAACGCCGCTACAAGACAACCGGTGTGCCCTCGTTCATGATGAGAATATTTTTTTCTACTCCGGCTTCACGGGCACAGGCGAGCAAACGCGCGGGCGGCTCATCGAGCGGTTCGTAGCCGAGACGAAAACTGCCGTAATGCATCGGAACGAGGGTCTTGGCGCGCAATTCGCCGAAGGCTCGCACCGCTTCCTCGGGATTCATGTGCACCTCGCGCCGGCTGGGGGTGTCATAGGCGCCGATGGGGAGCAACGCGATTTCAATCTCGAAACGTTTTCCGATTTCGGCGAAGCCTTCGAAGTAGGCGGTATCGCCGCAGTGAAAAATCGAACGCCCTTCCGCTTCGATGACGAAACCGCCAAAACCGCGGTGAGAATCATGCAGCAAACGCGCGCCCCAATGATGCGCCGGCGTTAACGAAACACAGAGCGGACCTAGTTCCACTCGCTGCCAGTGATCGAGCTCATGCACGATGTTGAAACCAAGATCGTGCACGAGATTGCCGACGCCGAGCGGGACAACGATCGGCTGGTCGGCGGCGATTTTGCGCAAGGTGCGACGATCGAGATGATCGAAGTGCGCATGCGTCACTAAAACGAAATCGATCTCCGGCAGATGATGCAAATCAACGCCCGGACGCTTGAGGCGCTTCACGACTTTGAGCCACATCGACCAGTTGGGATCGATCAGGACATTGACGTTTCGCGTCTGCAAAAGAAAAGAGGCGTGTCCGATCCAGGTGACGCAAATCTCGCCGTCTTTGATTTTCGGAAAGAGCGGCATGCCCTTCTTTCCCGCGCGACTGACGAAGAGGGACGGAATGAGAATTTCCGTGAGAAAATTGCGCTTATGCCAATTAGCGCCCGGCTTGAGACCGACTTTTTTCCCAACGGCGGCAGCGCCGTTCTGGGAGGATTGGATGACGTTCCTCCGGCTTCTCTTGGAAAAAGGAATCGGCACCTTCACGCAACCATATAAGGCGGCGAGATCGAATCAAAATCTTTCGCGGCCAGGAAAACTCCGGGATCGATCAGGCCGGCGCGAATTCGGGGATGGGAAAGGAAACTTCTTCCTCAACCGCATCTTCATCCGTCTGCAACGGTGCGAAACGATCCGCGCGAAAACCGCGCTCGATCCCATGCGCGTTACGCGGCCCGCTGATCTCGCAAAGATAAACCGCAGTCTCACCTTCTTCACCGGTCAAGCCGACGCCAGGAACGATGTCGCGAATCGTGTAGGTCACGCCTTCCTTCGGCAACTCGGAGTAGAGCTTCTCGATCCCAAGCGGGAAACGTCCATCGACACAAACGACTTTCTGATTCGGCAGGAACATGCGGCAAAAGATAGCACGCTTTGCAGAATTCAGCTTCGCCGCGACTCTTTCGCGTGCGAGTAAACAAACGGACCTTCGCGCCGGCGCTTATTGTGCCGGAAAGCGTTCTCGCGCCGCTCGATCTCGTTTCTATTTTCGGTCGAAAGGCGAGGATCGAGGTTGACCTCGGTTGCGGCGATGGAGGTTTTCTTGTCGCATTGGCAGAGCAGGATCCGACGGCAAATTTTCTTGGCGTGGAACGTCTGGTCGGCCGGGTTCGAAGCGCGTCCCGAAAAATCGGCGCGCGTTGCCTAACGAATGCTAGAATTGTCCAGTTGGATATTCTCGACGCCGTTCAGCAACTATTCTCGCCCGGATCAGTCGAAGTCTTTCATTTAATGTTCTCCGATCCCTGGCCGAAGCGGCGCCATTACCATCGCCGTGTGGTGAGCGAAAATTTTCTGCGCGGTGTGGCGCGCGCGCTCAAGACAGGCGGCGAATTGCGCATCGCGACTGACCACGCTGATTATTTCGCGGCCATGCGCGAAACGCTGGAGCAGATCGAAGGGTTCGAGCCGCTCACCATTGAGCACTCGTTAGGCGCACCGCTGAGCACTTTCGAAAAACATTATCGAAACCACGGCGTGGAGATTCACCGATTAACACTCCGCAGAGTTTCCGGTCGCAGGAATAAAATCGTTTTCCACCGGTCGCCATAAAATCGCACGGTGACGGCGCCGGTTTCATCCTGTCGCAACAACTTGATCCCGCGCGCCGCGACCTCTTGCGCCCATTCATTCTTTAAGCTTTCGCTTTCCGGGAAAGCCGTCGAGGAGGCGATAATCAACTGTGGTTGAACGGCGTCGAGAAATTCGGCGGAACCGGAGTCCCCCGAAGAATGCTGGCCTTTGATCAGAATATCACTTCGCAAATCCACGCCTTGTTCGCGCAGAAAGTTTTCCGTCGCCAGACCGCTATCGGACGTAAGCAGCACCCGCCAACGTTGCCCGATGAGCAACTGGATTACCAAGGCCTGATCATCGGCTTTCTCCGCCTGAAATCCGGGCGGCGGAAACAAAACACGCGCGACGACATCGCGACCGATCTTCCACTCGTTAGGCGCGAAGAGGAGTTGGCGTGGAATTTTCTCGCGCGCGAGCTCAGAAATTATGGCGCGATGCGAAGAGGAGCGATCGGTCGCAGCGTTATCCAAAATTTGGCGCGGCCAAAATGCGTGCACGATTGAAGAAGCCGCGCCGATGTGTGCAGCGTCGCCGTGGCTCAAAACGAGACCGTCCAAACGGTTAATGCCACGCGAACGCAGATAGCCGCGCACGACGCGCGCAAAATCGCGATTCGCGCCGCAGTCGATCAGATAATCGGTATTTCCATTTCGCAAATGAATGGCCGCGCCTGCGCC
>JALZAX010000002.1 GCA_030948055.1 Verrucomicrobiota bacterium
GTCCTTCGCCGATGATTTCGCAACGAAATTCCCGCGGCAATTGGCTGCAAGCCGCGACCAGATCGGAGAAACCTTTTTTCTCAATCAATCGACCAACGGAAATAATCAGCGGAATTTCGCGGACGAACTTTGCGCGCGTGAATTGCTCGACCTCGATGCCGTTGTAAACGCGATGAAACTTCGCCGCATTCTTGGGGAATTTTTCCTGCAACTGTGACACCGCGAAATCGCTCACGGTTACGATCAACGACGCAGCATCAAAAAGATTCGTTAGGCTAATCTCGAAGTCGCGCGGCGCAAAAATGTCGTTGGCGTGAACGGTCAGGTTGAATTCGATGCCGAAAAAGGTTTTGATCCAATACGCCGTTCGAGCGGCCATGCCGGCAAAGTGCGCATGCACCCGGTGGATTCCGTTCTCTCGCAAACGCAGTCCGACATAGGCGGCTTGATAAAGTCTGAGAAAATCTGTGCGCCGATCCCATTCCTTGATCGCGCGAACGGCGGCGTCGGGCAGTTGCGCCAGCCGAATCCGACGATCCACTTCTTTCACCAACTCCGCTTCGCCGGGGAGATAGCAGACATTAGCGACGACATCGGCGTCCCAATCTTGCGCAGGTTCGCCAGTCGGCCGGCGGATGGAAAAGATCGCAATCTCTGCGCCTTGCCTCTCCATTTCTGCCACTTCGCGATAGCAAAAAGTGCGACCGAACGACGGAAAGCGCTCGAACAGATAAGCGAGGCGAGACATGGTTGTTGTAGCGACGGCGCTCTGTCGCCGTAAAACGCGCTCCGTGCAATCCACGCGTCAAACGCCGACGGAGCGGCACCGCTACAAATCGCCCCGAAAGTGTAAGCCGTCCTGCACGACTCCTGCTCTATATCGAGGAGAATGGCGAACCGTGACTTCTTTTCCTTTTGTACCTCGCTCAAGCCCGTAGAACTTCGCGCCCTCGGCGGCCTCTCGCAGGTGCGGCACATCGAGGCGCACAAGGAAATTTATACCGCCGGTGATGCGGCCGACGCGCTCTACATCATCAACCGTGGAATGGTCGAGATCGTGCAGGAAAACACGCCGCGTTCAACGAATCGCACTTATCTTTCGCGTGGCGATATTTTTGGCGACGTCGAGGTGTTGACCGATTTGCCACGCCGACATTCCGTGCAAACGCGCGAACCGGTCAGTATGCAGTGTTTCGCGCGGAAAGATCTCGAAGAACTCACGCGCCGCGTCCCGGCGTTTTTTCACTATCTTTCCGAACAACTGGCCAGCCGGCTTTTCCAGGCGAGGAACGCCGCGCTCTCCCAAAGTCACTGCCTCGAACTGAGCGGTTATCTGGCAAATTTCGATCTGGTCACCATTTATCAGACGATCGTGCATTCTTCGCAGACCGGTGAGCTAACGATCCGCGATGAGCACGACGAATTGCTGGCGGCGTTTCACTTCGATGCCGGACGAATTTACGGCGGACAATTTCAGCACCTCACCGGCGAAGAAGCGTTCGAGCAACTTTTTCTCGCGCAGAATTTACGCGGCACTTTCGCCTTCTCCTCCGCCCAGACGAAAAGCAGTCGCGCCTTACAAACCAACATGGCCAAGCGCGATGCCGGCGAAGTTTTGATTCACGCACTGCAGAGCCGCGACGAAGTGGATGCGTTGCGCAAAGAAATACCGGATAACGGTCGGCGTTTACTGCGGCAAAAACTGGAAGTCGATTTGGCCGCAATGCCAGCCGAGATTCGTCCGGTCGCCCAGAAAATCTGGCGCCTGGCCAGCGGTGGGCGTTTAAGGCTCGCGGAAATTTACCAAAAATTGGAAGTGTCCGAATTGAAGATTTACGTGGCCTTGCGTGAGTTGATCACCACCGGTCAATTGGAACTGGCTAATGATGTGCTCGAAGAGCAGGTTGCCTAACGAGTAGAAGAAATGATCCGAACGTTTTCGCTTCTCCTGGCGGCAACATTCGCCTTCACCGCTTGTTCCTACACGACCGAATCGGGCCGGCAACAACACGCTTACGCCCGATACGTTCGTAAAATGAGCAAAGGCCGGGTGAAGCAACAAACGAAGTTTCGCTCGAGCAAGCCGCAGATGCCGACGACTCAACCCGGCGAACCAATCCAGAACATGGAATCTGGTCCGCAGGCGGTGCCGCGGGAAGATGCGCAACCGGCGCCCCCGCAGGCCCCGGAGCCGCAGTAACTAATCGCGCTTCACCGGAATCGGTTTTCCGTTTTCGTCCACGGCGACGTAGATAAAAACGGCACGCGTCACGCGTTCGATGTGTCCGCCCATTCGACGACGCACCCACACTTCCACTTGGATGTGCATCGAGCTCCGGCCGATCTTTTCCACCTTCGCGTAGCACGCCACCGTATCTCCCACGCGCACCGGAAGGAGAAATGACATTCCTTCCATCGCCACCGTGACCACGCGGCACTTCGCGGTTTTCGCCGCGATAATTCCGCTGCCGAGATCCATTTGCGCCATAATCCAGCCGCCGAAAATATCGCCGCTCGGATTTGTGTCCTTCGGCATGGCGACCGTCTGAATGACCAGCTCACCATTTGGTACCTCGGAATCCATCGAAGCGTTGTAGCCGCTCGCCTGCGGCGAGCGCGAGAGCGAAGTTGATAACACCACTCACGCCGCCCGCAGGGCGGCGGCTACAAGATCAGCATGCAATCTCCGTAGCTGTAGAAACGGTAGCGCTCGCGAATCGCCTCCGCATAAGCGCGCAAAACAAATTCGCGGCCGGCGAATGCGCTCACCAGCATGAGTAACGTCGAGCGCGGTAGATGAAAATTCGTCAGCAAAGCATCGACTGCCTGAAATTCGTAAGGCGGATAAATAAACATTTTCGTCTCGCCGGTTCGCGCCTCGACTCTGTCATCCGCCGCGCTTTCCAGGGTGCGCAGGCTGGTGGTTCCGACCGCGATGACGCGTTGCGCGGCGTTGATCTTCTGCGCCGCTTCTTCGGAAATCGAAAATCGCTCCGAATGCATTTGATGCTCCGCAACGTTCTCGCTTTTCACCGGCAGGAAAGTGCCTGGCCCGACATGCAACGTGACAAATGTGTGCGGCAATTTCTGCAGCATTTCACTGGTGAAATGCAGACCGGCCGTCGGCGCCGCGACCGCGCCAGGCACGTCCGCAAAAACCGTTTGATAACGCTCGCGATCTTCTTCCTCGACTGCTCGACGCATGTAAGGTGGCAGCGGCATCACGCCGGCATCGTGCGGCGAAATGTCCGAGGCGAATTCCAAGGCGCGACTGCCATCTTCAAACACTTGGGCAACGAGCCCTTCGATTCCACCAATTCTGCAAGTCGCACCTACGCGCATTTTGCGTCCTGGTTTGACCAAAGTACGCCAACGAGCCGGCGCCAATTTTTCCAAAAATAAAAACTCGATCGCGCCATCGTCGGAAAATCTGCGCGCCGCAACCACACGTGTGTTGTTTAAGACCAGCAGATCGCCCTCGCGCAAAAAATCCCCCAACTCAACAAACCGGCGATGCTCGATGGTTTGCGTTTCGCGATGTAAAACCATCATGCGCGAATCTTCGCGGCGCGGCAGAGGGCGTTGCGCAATTAACTCACGCGGCAGCTCGTAATCGTAGTCGGACAGACGCGAACTCACGGGCGCAGCATCAAAGGAATTGCCGCCGCGCGCAAAAATTTACAACATCATGTATGGCGCAATTCCAATCGGCTCTCGAACTGGTCATTGGGCGATTGGAAGAAATTCGGGACGGCGGCGGACGCTGGCTGCGCGCATCGCGTTCGAGTTTGTCGGTTCTACAGGAACACGCGCATTCGCCGCGTTTGAATAAGAATGAGCTGCTCGCCGAAATCCGCGCGCGCGTGCAAGTCTGTAAGTTGTGTCCGCATCTCGCCGCCACGCGGACGCAAACGGTTTTCGGCGTCGGCAATCCGAATGCGGAATTGATGTTCATCGGCGAAGCGCCGGGCGCGGATGAGGACCGACAGGGCGAGCCTTTCGTTGGCCGCGCGGGACAACTGCTCACCAAGATTATCGAGACGATGGGGTTTCGGCGCGAAGACGTTTACATCGCCAATGTTTTGAAATCGCGACCAGACATGCCGCAAGGCGCGCCGGGCAATCGCCCGCCAACGCCGGAAGAAATGAAAAATTGCCTGCCGTATTTGATCGAGCAGATCAACATCGTGCAGCCGAAAGTGATGGTCGCTTTAGGGGCGACCGCGGTGGAAGGATTGCTCGGCACCCGCAGCACGATGCGCGAAATGCGTGGTCGCTGGCATTCGTTTCACGAGACGCCGCTCATGATCACTTATCATCCGTCGTATTTATTGCGCAGCCAGACGCCGACGGAAAAGCGCAAGGTTTGGGAAGACATGTTGCTCGTGCTGGAAAAGCTCGAACGACCAATCAGCGAAAAACAGCGCCGCTATTTTTTGTAGCCTCTTGTAGCGGCGGTCTATGACCGCCGACATCTTGTGTATTGCACACCTCTAGTGGGCGGTCATAGACCGCCGCTACAAGAAAAATCTTCGCCTAACGAGTAGTCTCAAATTCCGCCCGCAAGAAACTCGGCGAGCCGAAGTTGAGCAGCGTTTTCGAAAGAATTTTCCGCACTTCGCCGCGGCTAATTTTGATCTTTCGCGCAAAAATCTCCGTACCGGCGGCGCGCAGTTGCGCCAGCGTCCGTGCACCGATCAAAGCAGGCAACGCCGTCGCAATGCGCACGCGGGGCGCGCGCAGCGCGCAGGCGTATTCAATTCCTGCCTCGATCCCCCGCTCCGCCCGTTCCAGCCAGGTATTCACGATCGGCAAGGCCCGCGACGGTTCGCGCAAGATCTCGTTCGGCGAAACACCGAGTGATTCGAGCTGCTCGGAGGGCAAGTAGCAACGACCGGCGCGCAGATCGGCGCCGAGATCGCGCAAAATATTAATGAGCTGTAAACCCTTTCCGTACTCGACGCCTAACGAGACCATTTCCTGCGCCGAACGCGTGGCGAATTTCGAAAGATGGCGAAACCCGATGTTCGTCCAAAATTCTCCGACACATCCCGCGACCAGAAAGGTGTAGAAATTCAGCTCGGTCGCGGTCTGCAACGCGGTAATTCGCGACGGATCTGCGAAACGCAAAACGTCGAGTCGTTGCCCTTCGTTGATCTTCGCCAGTACCGCTGTGATATCGCTACGATCGTCGCCCGGCATCGCACGCAGCCAGGTGAGCGCGGAAGGCACCGCCTGAATCAGTGTGCGTTCCGCTTCGTTTTTTTGCAGCGCGGCAAAAGATTGGAGCGAAGCGCCGTCTGTCTCTTCACCCTGAATGCACACGGCCAGTTTCTTTAATTCAGCCGCGCGCAACTCGGCACTGATTTCACTCGTGTCCGCGATCGTGTCGGTGGCGCGGGCCAGCAAGTAGGCCAATGCAATCGGGTCCCGCAATTCTTTCGGCAACAAACGAATCGAAAGATAAAACGAGCGCGAGACCGAACGCAGAATCGGGCCGCGCAAGTGCCGGATTTCGCCTAACGAGTTCAAGGCGAGAGATGCCGCTCATCGATGCGCGCGAGGTCGGCATTGCCCAGGCCCATTTCCCCCGCGAGCGCGACATGCGAGGCCAGGTCACCGATTGCCGGCATCTTAGCGTCGGCGCGAAATTGCTCGAGTCGTCGGAGAGCGAGCGCATCAATCGCTACCGGATCTTTGCTCGCATAAAGCGTTTCAAAATGAATGGCGAAATTCGGATCGGATCGCGGACCGCCGGCATAGGCGGCGATCAATCCGTCCATGATATTTAGGACCACTTTGCCGGCGATGTTCCGCTCCGCATAAAGCTGCGGAATGCCCGCGGCGCCGAAGCGACCGTATTGCGCGAAACGTCGCCAGTTGTCGATATTCGGCAGCGTGACGTTGTAAAGACAACCGGCCAGGCCCGTGGCGAAACTGTCACTCATGACCGGCACGTTGATGATTTTCGTCACCTTCTCGGTCACAATTTTCGCAAAATGACTCTTGTCGCTCGCGTTCACGGTCTCGGTGCGCATCGGATTTTCTCCGCGCTGCGGAATGAAATCGAGATCGCCCCAAATTAATTTGCCCATCGCCGGCGCGGTGAAGGTCGCCTTCGCATCATAGCCGTCGTGCGGCGCGATCGAGAGTAACTGATAACCGTCCGCTTCCGGTCGATAGCCCGCTTGCTTGATCGCATCGAGCTGTCGATCCCAAACGACGATGTCTTTGCGCGAATGTCCGGCCGCCACCAGGCCCTCGACGATGGCATCGACCACGGCGTGATGCGTGGTGAAAAGCTCGCCGCCGGCCGCGGAAATCTTGATGCCGATCTTGTCGTTAGGCGAAACGAGCGACGCCCAGGCGCTGCCGACATTAAGTTGCCCAGTGATGGCGATGACGAGGCGATCCACCATTCGCCGGACGACCGCTGGATCGGTTCGATATTGCTTAATCGCGGACGGGTCGCGGATCGAATAAACGACGGAAGGTTTCGGCGTGGGAGTCGCGCTCGCGAGCGGAGATAGTGCGAGGACGCGGCTGGCGCCGCTAAAGAAAAACAGCGCGCACAGGCCCGGGATCGAGATATTCAGCGAGAATGGAATTAATGGACGCAAAGGACGCCGCACGTTCCACGCGACGCGGTCAAGGTTCAACCGTGCGGCATTTGTATGTCCATATTCCGTTTTGCGCGCGGATCTGTCCGTATTGCGCTTTCTACAAAGAGCGCGCCGATCCCGCGCAGACCCAGCGATTTTGTGACGCGCTTCTGCGTGAGTTGGAAATGTTAGCCAGCGAATACGTAATCGCCGCTGAGACGATTTTCTTCGGCGGCGGAACTCCGACGGCGCTTTCGACTACGCAACTCGAGCACTTGTTAGGCGGATTTCGTCGGCATCTTGATCTTTCGCGGCTGAGCGAATGGACGATCGAGGCGAATCCCGGAAGTGTTTCGCCGCGCAAAGCCGCGCTGCTGCAACAACTCGGCGTCACCCGTGTCAGTCTCGGCGTGCAATCGTGGGACGACGACTTGTTAGGCCTGCTTGGACGGGAGCACAATTCTGCCCAAGCCGAAGAATCATTTCACATTTTGCGTCAGGCCGGCCTAACGAATATGAACATCGATCTGATGTTCGGCTTGCCCGGGCAATCGCTCGACCAGTGGGAAGCGACGCTGCAGCGAACGATCGCGTTGCGTCCGGAACATGTTTCCGCCTATTGCCTGACTTACGAAGAAGACACCGAATTTTTTCTGCGTCATGCGCGTGGCGAACTTCAGCAAGACGATGCGAATGATGCGCGATTTTTCGAAAGCGCGATGCGTATTTTAGAAAGCGGCGGTTACCGCCAATACGAGATTTCGAATTACGCCTTGCCCGGTTACGAGTCGGCGCACAATCAAGGATATTGGTCGGGCGATGATTATCTTGGAATCGGACCGAGCGCATTTTCGACCGTGGGCGAGACGCGCTGGCAGAACGTTTGCGATTACCGCAACTACAGCTATCGAGTTTTCAAAGACAAATCCGTCGTCATCTCAACAGAAACGCTGACCGTGAAAACGAAACGCGCGGAACAAATCGCGCTCGGCTTGCGCACAAGGACCGGCGTTCCGGTCGCTTGGCTCATGTCGTGGCCTAACGAGTGCAAGGAATTCTCCCAGCTTGGGTTGCTTGGCCAAGAAAACGACCGCTTCGTCTTGACGCGAAAAGGAAAACTGCTGGCCGATTCGGTCGCCGCGGCTTTCGTCTGATTTATCCCACACCGCCGTATCGTCGCTGGCGTCGCCCAAATTCTTCCACTGCGGCGAAAAGATCTTTGCGCGTGAAATCGGGCCAGAGTTTCGGGGTCACATACATCTCGGTGTAGGAAAGCTGCCAGAGAAGAAAATTTGAAATGCGCATTTCGCCCGAGGTGCGGATAAGCAAATCGGGATCGGGATAATAGCGCGTATAAAGATGTTTGCTGAACATCTCGACATCGATCATGGCGCTATCGATGTGACCGTCTTCGACCTGGCGGAGCAGACTCTTGATCCCGTCGATGATCTCAAGACGTCCGCCGTAGCTGAGCGCGAGAATCAAAGTAAGGCCGTTGTTCTTTGCGGTCTGTTCGATCGATTTGTGCAACTGCCGCTGACAGGCCGCGGGCAAATCGGTCAAGCGCCCGATCGCCTGCAAGCGCACATTTTTCTCGAGCAGCTCGGGCGTTTTTTCTTTCAGAAACTTTTCCAGCAGATGCATCAAGGCCATGACTTCGGCTTTCGGACGCTGCCAGTTCTCCGCGGAAAATGCGTAAAGTGTGAGAAACTCGATCTTTAATTCGCCGCAGCCTTCAACACATTCGCGCACCGCTTCCGCGCCTCGTTCGTGACCTTTGATGCGAGGCAGGCCGCGTGATTTCGCCCAGCGTCCGTTGCCATCCATAATGATGGCGACATGCCGCGGGACGATCTTCGCGGGAGTGGCCATAGCTACAGAATAATCGTCTGACCGCGGGCTGGTCCGACGCTGACAATTTTCAATTTGGCACCGGTCAATTCCGCCAACCGGCGGACATAAGAGCGCGCCGCCGCCGGCAAATCGGAAAATTTCTTCGCAGCGCCGGTTGGTTTTTTCCAACCCTTCACTTCCTCGTAAACCGGCTCGCATTTCTCCAGCTGCGCGGCGTCGCATGGCGGCACATCGAGCCGCTTGCCTTTCAAGCGATAGGCAACACAAATGCGAATTCGGTCTAACGAGTCCAAGCCGTCGAGATTGGTGATCGCCAGTTCGTCAATGCCGTTAATCATGGTGGCGTAGTGCGCCGCAACCGCATCATACCACCCGCAGCGGCGCGGGCGCCCAGTGGTCGCGCCAAATTCGCGGCCCATTTTGTGGAGCATGTCGGCAATCTCGGCGTCTTCCGTCGGCAACGCGCCTTCGCCGACGCGTGTGGTGTAGGCTTTGACCACGCCGAGCACGACATCCATGCGATGCGGCGGAACTCCGGAACCGGTGCACGCGCCGCCGGCAGTGGTGTTCGATGATGTCACATACGGATAGGTGCCGTGATCGATATCGAGGAACGTCCCTTGCGCGCCTTCGAACAAGATCGCTTTCTCGCGCTGCAACGCGCGATGCAACCAGACCACCGTGTTCGCGACGAAGGGCCGCAACTTTTTCCCGGCCGCGAGATACCCGTCGTTAACTTCCGCGAAGTTGATTGGCCTGGCTCCGAGCGCGCGCAGGATGCTGTTGTTCTCGCTGATTTTCGCCTGCAATTTTTTCGTGAACAACGCCGGCTGCATCAGATCGCTCATACGCAATCCGGTGCGCGCGGCTTTATCGCCGTAGGCCGGACCGATGCCGCGTTTGGTCGTGCCAATTTTCGCGCGGCCTTTGCGTAGCTCGCGTTGTTCGTCGAGCACGCGGTGGTACGGCAGGACCAAGTGCGCGCAGTTACTGATGAGCAAATTTTTCCCGACCGCGATGCCGAGTTTGCGCAGACCTTCGATTTCTCCGACGAGCGCGATCGGATCGATGACCACGCCGTTACCGATGACGCAAACTTTTCCGCGCCGCAGAATTCCAGAGGGAATAAGATGCAGCACATATTTCTGTTCGCGATGAATGACGGTGTGACCGGCGTTATTCCCACCCTGGCTGCGCACGACGATGTCAGCCTGCGCGGTTAGCACATCGATGATTTTGCCTTTACCTTCGTCGCCCCATTGAGCGCCGACCAGAATCGTGTTCGCCATTACTGCTCAGACAAACGGACATCGCGATGCGGCTGCAAGCAGTTTCCGATTGGATGGCCGCGCGAGAAAATGATTGTCAGCCGATTCCCGAGCGCTCACTCTCCCGCACATGCGCACTATCCTTCTCATTGTTTTGGTTCTGCTGCTTATTGGAAGTCTACCCACATGGGGATACGCGCCCGCGGGTTGGGGCTATTTTCCGGGTGGCGGGTTGCTAATCCTCATCATTCTGGTCTTCCTCTTAATGAAGGCCTGAGGACCGAAGCAGTTATTTGAGACCGCGCGCGATCAAGTAGAGCAGCGCTCCGCCGGCGGCGAGGCGGTAAATGGCAAACGGCGCAAAGCCGCGCGAGCGTACCCATCGCATGAACCATGCGACCACCACGAGCGCGACGAGGAAGGAGACGACCAGGCCGATGGCGACCATGATCCACGAATGCGCATTCATCGTGAGTGGCGCGATCGCGCTATCCGTAGCGTCTTGTGCATTTGGCCGAATGGTTTTCAGCAAATCGTAGCCGGTCGCGGCGAGCATCGTCGGAATCGAGAGGAAAAAGGAAAATTCCAAGGCGGCAGCCCGCGACAGACCAACCACTTGTCCGGCAGCGATCGTGGACATCGAGCGCGATGTTCCGGGAAAAACCGCCGACAGAATCTGCGCCGCGCCGATCCAGATCGCGCCGGGTAGATTCATATCTTCAAGCCGATCGATTGACGGTTGCCGACAAACGAAATCGACGATCCACATCACGATGCCGCCGATGATGAGCGCCCACGCCATCACCTTAAGGCTTTCGAGGTTGGCACCTATTTGCTTTTTCAAGAGAAACGCCGGAATCGCCGTGACCACGAACGCAACGAGGGTGAGTCCGAGCGGATGAGTGAAGATGTTGCGATCGCCCCGCTCGCCGCGCGGGAAAGTGGCCAGAAAATCTACGATGCGCTGCCGAAAATAAACCGGCAGAGCGAGGATGGCGCCGAGTTGAATAACGATCGTGTACATCTTCCAAAAACTGTCGTGCAGATCGATCTGCAGAAGCGCTTCCGCGATGCGGAGATGCGCGGTCGAACTGATGGGCAGGAACTCGGTCACGCCTTCGATGATTCCGAGCAGAACCGAGAGAAGAAAATCGTTCATGGAAAAGTTCGCCACAGTAGAAGGGGTCTTCTAAAGCGCAAGCACTCGCGGGCTCAGGGTAAAAGCGTTAGAATGCGGCCTGACGGCTGCTTCTCATCGGGTCGTTAAACGAATACGTCGATGTACGATTACCTCATCGTTGGGGCCGGATTCGCCGGCAGTGTGCTCGCCGAAAGGCTGGCGCGCGACGCGGGCAAGAGAGTCTTGCTCGTCGATATGCGCCCGCATATCGCCGGGAATGCCTACGATCATCCCGACGCCGCCGGCGTGCTCGTCCATAAATATGGCCCGCATATTTTTCACACGAACTCGCGCGAGATCTTCGATTACCTCTCGCAATTCACTGAATGGCGGCCCTACGAACATCGGGTGCGTGCGGTCGTCGACGGGAAATTGCTCCCGATTCCGATCAATCTCGACACGATCAATCAGCTCTACGGTTTGAGTCTTGATTCGATCGGCCTGGAGAAATTCTTCGAATCAGCCCGCGAACCGAAAGAGCCGATTCGCACGTCCGAAGATGTGGTGCTGAACGCGGTTGGGCGTGAGCTTTACGAGAAATTTTTCCGGGGCTACACCCGCAAACAATGGGGGCTCGATCCGTCCGAACTAAGCGCGCAGGTCACCGCTCGAATCCCCACCCGCACCAATCGCGACGATCGCTATTTCGGCGACGCGTTTCAATTCATGCCGCTGCACGGTTTCACTCGCATGTTCGAAAACATGCTCGATCACGAAAACATCACGCTTCAACTCGGGACAGATTATCGCGAACTGAAAGACGTGCCGTATCGCAACATGATTTACACCGGCCCGATCGATGAATTTTTCGATTTTCGTTTCGGCCCGCTACCGTATCGCTCGCTCAAGTTTCAACACGAAACCCACGATCGCGAAGTTTTTCAGGAAGCACCGGTGGTTAATTATCCCGATCCGAATGTCCCGCACACGCGCGTGACCGAATTCAAATACTTGACCGGCCAGAAACATGCGAAAACGAGCATCGTCTACGAATTTCCGCAGGCCGAAGGAGATCCGTATTACCCCATCCCGCGGTCACAAAACGCGGAGATAAACGCCAGGTATCAGGCGCTGGTGAATGACACCCCCGGCCTGCATTTTGTCGGCCGCCTTGCCTCCTATAAATATTACAACATGGATCAGGTAGTCGGCGCGGCGCTAACTCTCTACGCCAGGATCGTGGCGAAACCGCGTAACATCGCCAAAAACAAGCCTGCTGTCGTCTAGCTGGGTGTGTGTTAGGATTTGCGCCTCAAGTGCGAAATGACCAATCGTCTCTCCGATCTTTTTCAGAAATACCCGGCCTTGCGCGACTGCGAAAAGGAGCTCGCAGCGGCGTTGCATATTCTCATTTCTACCTTCGAACAGGGAAACAAGCTTCTCGTCTGCGGCAATGGCGGTAGTGCGGCCGACAGTGAACATATTGTCGCTGAGTTGATGAAAGGTTTCATGCGGCCGCGGAGAATTCCAGAAACCGATGCGGACAAGCTAAACAATACGGCGGGCGCGACCGGCCGCGAAGTCGCTGATAAACTACAAAGTGCGCTGCCAGCTATCTCCCTGGTCTCACAAGCTTCCCTGATAAGCGCAGTAGCTAACGACACTTCGGCGGAGATGGTCTTCGCCCAACAAGTCTACGGTTTGGGAAAGCCAGGCGATGCTCTCCTCGCCATCACCACTTCAGGTAATTCGCGTAACGTCATCAACGCCGTCGTCGTGGCAAAGAGTTTCGGTCTAAAGTCCGTCGCCTTGACCGGACGAAGCGGCGGCGCCATCGCACCCATGGCCGATGTGGCCATCCGCGTAGGGGCCGATAGCGTAGCTGACATTCAAGAGTTACACGTGCCTGTCTATCATTGGCTCTGCCTCGAAACAGAAGCGAAATTTTTTGCCTGACAAGTCATGTCCTCCCCGACCACAGAGCTAATTATCGAAGCCGGCCACACCGAGCGCAACTACTGGCGCGACCTGTTTCGCTACCGCGAGCTATTTTACTTTCTGGCCTGGCGCGACGTCCTCGTGCGCTACAAGCAGACGGTCATTGGCATCCTATGGGCGGTGCTACGACCGCTCCTGACCATGATCATCTTCACGGTCGTGTTTAGTCGTATCGCACATCTCCCGGCCGAAGGCATGCCTTACCCGGTGATGGTCTTTGCCGCAATGCTACCGTGGCAATTGTTTGCCACTTCTTTGTCCGAAGGAAGTAACAGCCTGATCAGTAACTCGAATCTAATTTCCAAGGTCTACTTCCCGCGATTAATCGTTCCAGCGAGCGCAGTCATTGTTTCCTTCGTCGATTTTGCCATCTCCATGGTCCTGCTTGCCGTGATGATGGCGTTCTACCGCGTCTGGCCTGGCGTGTATCTGCTTAGCCTGCCACTTTTCACGCTCCTCGCCCTGCTGGCGTCGACCGGCGCTGGCGTCTGGCTAGCCGCTCTAAATGTTAAGTATCGCGACTTTCGTTACGTTGTTCCTTTTTTAGTTCAATTCGGTCTCTACATTTCTCCGGTTGGTTTCTCGAGTAACATCGTTCCCGAAAAATGGCGCTTACTTTACTCCTTGAATCCAATGGTAGGAGTCATCGACGGCTTTCGCTGGGCCATCTCCGGCGGCGCCACCTCTTTTCCACGGGAAAGTCTTGTAGTGTCTCTCATTACTGTCGCGCTCCTACTCGTCACCGGTATCTGGTACTTTCGCAAAACCGAACGCACTTTCGCGGACGTCATTTAGCTGCCTTTCACAAATTCAGAGCAGTGAAATTCGAGCGTACCAGTGCAACCCATCGCTTCGCTCATCGGTGCTTAGCTATATTTATTGTCATGTCACTAGCCGAAGCGACGGCAACAGAGTTAGTCGTCAATACGTCCAATCCCGCTGCCGCCGACACAAACGTTGGAACTTTAGAGGAACCATTAAAGACGATTTCCGCGGCCGCCGCCAAAGCCCAACCTGGAGATAAGGTCCTCATTTATGGCGGTGAGTACCGCGAAACGGTAATAGTTAATTCTTCAGGCACTGAAGGAGACCCTATTATTTTCGAAGCAGCTCCTGGAGAAAAGCCTGTTATCAAGGGCTCCGATGTAATAACGGGCTGGAGACATGACAGAGGTTCCATCTGGAAAAGTAAGCTGAGCTTCCGATCTCGAGCTAAAGTAGGGAGCGATCCTTCTTTCTGGAATACTCGCGACGTGACGCAGGTCTTCGTCCGAGACGGAGCACTCCTAGATGCGGAACAATTAAAGCCGGTCGTCAGCAAAAACGCACTAAAGGCAGGTACATTTTTCTGCGATCGTCAGAAGGCAACTCTGTACGTGTGGCTGGCTGACTCTGCGGCTCCTAAGAGACACAAACTCGAGGCCTCAGTGCGTGGCGCTTGGCTCTACATTTATGGGAGCCACCTCGTCGTCCGTGGCCTTCAAATGCGTCACGCGAGCACCACCTTTATTGCGAAATGGCCAGGATGCAGTCTACTCGGCGATGATATTACCTTGGACCGCTGTTGCATAAGCTGGGGCGATTTTGTCGGCGTCAGTCTTTCCGGTCACGGAAATCGCCTGCTTCATAGCGTCATCGCATGCCACGGCGATTGCGGAATCGGGGGAGCCGGCCCTGGCCATTTGATCGAAAATTGCCGCGTAGTTTATAATAATGTGCGCCGCTACCATATCGACTGGCATGCTGGCGGGGCTAAGTTTGGTCCGCATTTTGATCACAGCATACTTCGCCACAACGAGTTTGCGCATAATCTCGGCCCTGGCATTTGGTTCGATATTGAATGCCAGAAGAACGTGGTCGACGGAAACCTTGCACACGACAATTACGGGCCCGGAATCATGATCGAAATTTCGAGCGGCAATGTCGTCTGCAACAATGTTTCGTTCAAGAATCGGAACCCTCTTTCCGGCACTTACTTGAATGCAGATTCAAAAGAAATGAAGATTGATTATGGCTCAAAAAAAGGAGCCAAGAGTAAGTCCGCTGATGCTTATTATATCGGCGAAGGGCGGGGAATTTACATCTCATCGTCTCCCGAAACTAAAGTTCTAGGCAATACCGTCTATGCGAATGAAGGCGAAGGTATTTGTGTCGAAGGCCCGCCGCGAGTCGTGGATGGACATACGTTGTCGACGCGCGATTCCGCGGTCTTGAATAACATCACGGCCTTTAACCGAGGCGCCCAGCTCACTCTGCGCGCGGTCGAGACGGCAGACAAACTCTCGCATCTTCAATCCGATTACAACCTGGTGTTCTGTGTCGGCTCTGTGCTGACGAGGCAAGGTTGGGCGGGCGCCGCTGCGTGGTCACTCCCGCAATGGAAAACAATCAGCGGACAAGACTCGCACTCGATCGAAGCCGATCCATTATTTGCAATGCCCGCGATAGAAGATTATCGATTGCGAAAAGAAAGCCCCGGATTGGCTGCTGCCCGAACTCTTTCAGATCTCGATCATGATTTCTTCGGACACGCTCACAATCAGCAGCACAGTACGATCGGAGCGTGTGAGCTGCCGGCGGGTGACCAGCCGCAGCCGCTAATAAGCATCGATGTAGACCTACCTTGACGCCGTTGTGACTAAACCAAAATGAATTCCGGGCCTTTTAACTTCGTTCCGATTTTAATCGGTGCGTTAGGACTGCTCGTCGCTTTCTTCGTCGGCATTACCGTCGGCGAAGGTGACTTCCCCGTCCTCCTAATGGTTTTCGGACTGCTGGGGATGATTCTTATTGTCGCCTTCATGCGGCAGCGAGTGTGGGTCCTACTCGCCATGTTCTGGGGCTTCACCGGATCCGTTTATGTTCTCCCGCTACGTTTTTCCGTCCGTGACCTGGTTGTGTTGTTAGTGACGGCGATAGCCTGCGCTCTTTTCGCATTGAGAATTTTCAAATTTCGCAACTCTTGGAAGTTCCTCGATGCTATCTTATTCCTCAACGTCGCGCAGGTTGCCCTGGCCTTCCTGTTTCACCCGGTAGGGTTAAGAAGCATGTCTTCCTCAACTGTAGGCGCGAAACCCTACTTTAACGTCGTTATCGCACTGGTCGCCTATTTAATTCTCTCGAATCAGATTGCTCCGCCAAAGCTGGCTCGTGCGTTGCCTGTTTTTGTTTTCATACCTGAAGCAATCTCTTCCTGCATTAGTCTTCTCGTTCGAGTGGTACCAAGAATCGGCTTGGTGCTGGGATATTTCTATAGTGACTTCTTTCCACCGCTCAGCGTACAGGGAGGCGGGGTTGAGAGAATTAGCATTGGCTCTGGTAGCACACTTGTCAGATTGCTTTGTTCGTACTTTAGACCTTTGAGTACCATAAACCCGCTGCGACCACTGCGATTGTTTCTACTTCTCCTCGGGTTGGTCTTGATTCTTATCTCCGGCTTTCGTTCTACCTTACTGAGTGCCGCTGCGATCTTTCTTCTGAGTTGTTATTTGCGCAACGGATGGAAGGACCTTCTGGCTGCACTTGCAGGTATTTCCCTCGTGATAGCTGCATTGGTGCTCTTCAATGCGACAGTTCATCCACTCCCACTGCCAATTCAGCGCACGCTTTCTTTTCTACCGGGAACTTGGGACTCGCGCGCGCGTGAAGACGCAGCCGGCTCGACCGAATGGCGCTTGCAGATGTGGCGGGACCTCACCAAAGGCAACAAGTACATCCAGGACAAGATTATGGGAGATGGCTTTGGTTTCAGTCGTATGGAACTGCAAGCCATGGAACGCCAGAACTACTCTACCGGTCCGGAAATGCAGGAATACTTTATGATCATCGGGGCGTTTCACAACGGCCCTTTGTCGGCTATCCGTTATGTCGGAGTTGTCGGTCTCCTTTTGTACTACGCCCTGATGATAACGACGGCGATATATGCCTATCGTCTTATTAGAAGAGCTACCAGATCAGATTTTTATCCGATGGCGCTCTTCTACGGCTTGGGCCTTATCTGGGAACCCTTGAATTACACCTTAATTTTTGGTGCTTATGATTCAGGACTACCCGATGCCATTTTCGCCGTCGGCATACTTAAGTTGCTTCACAACTCGCTCGTTGCTTATCCGCCAGAAGAGCGAAGGAAGCCCCGACAGCCTCTGCCGACCTCACATGGTCGGAGTAGGAGTCTTGCGCCGGCTTAGTGTTTGGAGCGTCCTTTTTGTCCAGCGGATTTACCGATGTTTGAGGTCGCTATTCGGGTGGAGAACCTTGGCAAGAGTTACAAACTTGGAGGCACGACGCAAAAAGGGGCACGCTATCGTACTCTGCGTGATACGCTCGCGGAAGGCGCCCAGCATTTCTTTCGACGTAATAGGTCAACTGAGAAACATCACGAATTTTGGGCCTTGCGCGATGTTAGTTTTAATGTCCAAGAAGGCGAGGTCGTCGGCATCATTGGCCGTAACGGTGCAGGTAAATCTACCTTACTCAAAATTCTCAGCCGGATCACCGAACCGACCACGGGTAAGATTCGGATCAGGGGGCGGGTGGCGAGTTTGCTCGAAGTTGGCACCGGGTTTCATCCCGAGCTAACAGGGCGTGAAAACGTTTTTCTTAATGGCGCCATCCTTGGCATGAGCCGTGCGGAAATCAAAGCTCGCTTCGATGAGATTGTGGCCTTTGCGGAAATCGAGCAATTCCTCGATACCCCGGTTAAGCGTTATTCCAGCGGAATGTACGTGCGACTTGCCTTTGCGGTAGCTGCATATCTAGAACCTGAGATTTTGATCGTCGACGAAGTCCTGGCCGTGGGGGACTCCGAATTTCAGAGAAAGTGCCTCGGCAAAATGCGTGAGGTTAGTCAGGGCGGACGAACCGTGCTCTTTGTTAGTCATAACCTAGTAGCAGTCCAAATGCTTTGCTCCCGCGTGATTCTTTTGACCAAGGGCAGCATTGCCGCAGATGGCACACCTGCGGTCTCAATCCACAGTTACCAACGCTCCCTCTCGCGAGCGACAGAAGGCGAACAGCAGGCCGGTACCCAGGTTCTCTCACTCACCGCTTCATCGACGCCTCGCAGTGAAGAATTCTCCGCCGAGAAGCCGTTATTTGTAAGAGCTGAGTTTAGCACGGATCGAACGTTGAAAGATTGTTATCTCAATCTCGTTGTTAAGGACGAGAACGGCCAGTTTCTCGTCCATACCCGGACAGACTTAGCGGGACTGCAGAATCCCACCTTTCAACCAGGGCAGTATCGCGTTGCCGTAGATATACCTAGATTAGCTATTCGCGCCGGCGTTTACTCCGTCTTGTTCTCAATCTATGCCAATGGAGGCGATGTCAACGTCAGCTCCGAACCAGTTATGCTTCCGGTAGAGGGACAACAGGAAGGCGGCCTGGTCCAGCTACCTTGCCAATGGTCATGGAAGACAAAATAAGTTGCCGCAATGAGCGGATCTATCGCGGATCTGTTCAGAAGTATTTCGAACCGACCATGCGCAGGGCGTTTCGCTTCGGCCAGCGGTGGGATGAAGGTCTATGGCGCGTGCTCGAGTTAGCCGCGGTAGATGTCGTGCTCCAGGATAATGACAAAGAACCTATTCTCGACGTCGGATGTGGAAATGGCGATGTCTTCGCTGCAGTTTTCGGAAAGGGTAGGAAGTCTTATGGGATCGACCTGGCCTGGTTGGATGTGCAAGCTGCACAAGACGCCAATGTTTATAGCTCGTGCTCGGTCGGCGATGGGCGCCATCTAGCGTTTAAAGACGGGCAATTCGCTTTGGCCTTTGCGAATTCGGTCTTTGAACACGTTGACCACATTGAGGTGCTCTTAGGAGAAATCGCGCGAGTGCTTGAATCCCGCGGTAGATTAATTTTTACAACACCATCTCCGACCTTCCGAGACAAAGAATACTACTACTGGCGCAAAGCTCTCGGCGACCTAGGACTAGACTTTGTGGGACGACGCATTGGGCGGCGCGAGGATTCCATATATCATCACATCAGCGTTCATTCCTTTCCGGAATGGAAGAATCTCCTCGAACGAGCGGGCTTTCGAGACGTGCACCAATACGAATATATTCCGCCGCAGACCGCCCTGCTCATCTCCCGGTATTCTGGCGCAGTCCGTGTTCCCGGATTACGCCGACTGACAAAGCTATCCTCGAACGCGCGAGACTGTTTTTGCCCGCCTGATTCTTTGACTGAAGATCAGTGGCTCGAATGGTATCGCACTGCGCTTGCTCCCTACTTAAACGAGTGTCGTGCCGGAGAGGCCGGCGCTGGTTTGGCAATCATCGCAAACAAGTGAATAACCTGATTGCCGGGGAACCTTTTCGAATCCTCTGGATTTGCTCTCATCGCACCCATCGATATGAAGAGTTATCTTTATTCCTTCGCGCGGGGGCCGAGATCGTTCCTATTATAACTAGCAACGATGAGTATCCCAATGCGGTTGAATTGACGGAGGAGTCAGACCCACTGAATCCCGGATGGCGCGAACTCAACACAATCCCGACCGAGATACTTCACCGACTAAGAAGCATCAACTACTACGAGAGAGCGGTCGCGGAAGAAGATCAAAGGCTAATAAACAAGTGGATCGACCTCGTGATTATCGCCTCTTATACAAAGATCCTCGTCTCTTTTCTCTCTTGGTTTGATGGATTTCTTATGCTGCGCGCTTTCGGCGGCTATCCATATTCGGCAATCTTGCGGCCACATACCCGCGAAGGAAAACGTAATCTTGAGCGGATTGCCCAAACCGATCGGTACTTCTGGAGCCCTAACATTCCATACTTAAGCGCAACGGAAGATCCGCGGATTACTCGGAATGCAGTGATAATACCCGCAGCTGTCTCATCCGAGCGTTATCCCTGCGAATGGTTCGGGCTAGACTCGGACACTTATATTGCCGAGGTTATTTCGCTCATTGCCCGCGATCGATTGGATACCTACCACTCTTTCCTTAACTCTTACAAGGAGCTTCCCCTAAGAATCTTTGGTCAGAATACAAAAGGCGGACCTGATGGTTCGGACCCGCGCATCGTAGGAACGCTGACCGATGAGGAATACTATCAGCAGCTTGCCCGGTGTCGCGCTATGCTTTACGAAGGGTTAAGTAGCCCTTATCACATCCATTACCATGCCCTGGAAGCGTTAGCGATGAAGATCCCGGTAATCTTTTTCTCGAATGCCTCCATCGCGCACTTCGCTCGTTATTACGGCGCGACGGAGGAATACCTACGGGATGCAGGGATGTGCGACTCCCCAGATAAGGCTTTGCAGCGCGCTAAGGATTGCCTGCGCGACCCGGGCGCCGCGGTAGAACTCTCGCAGAAACAAGGTGACTTAAGGGACTGTTTTTCACCGAGTAAAGCCCAGGCTGCCGTGAAGGATTTAATATACTCCCTGAAGTTAAAACGAAATTATTTTCGTAATCATCACCACCGCTTCGCCGGACATCCATCTTTCCTGGCACGCAGTCGCCGCTATATTCGTAGACTTCTCGCTTCGCCGGGTCGATAAACGCATGATCAAGATTCCAGTTTACCAACCCAACCTGACGGGACATGAAGCTCAATATGTCAACGATTGTCTTGCCTCTAACTGGATTTCTTCCAAAGGCAAATATATCGAACGCTTTGAAAAGGCCTTCTCGACGTTCACAGACGCGCCTTATTCGATCGCAGTATGCAATGGGACGGTTGCGCTGCACCTGGCGCTGGTCGCCCTAGGCGTAGGGCCGGGAGACGAAGTTATCGTCCCGACCTTGACTTATATTGCCTCGGTCAATGCCATCACCTATACAGGAGCGACACCGGTTTTCGCAGATTGCCTGCGCGCTACCTGGCAGCTTGATCCGGCAGATGTGGAAAGAAAGCTTACTCCCCGCACAAAGGCGATCATGGCCGTGCACCTATATGGTCATCCGTGCGAGCTTTCAGAACTCAATCGAATTGCCAAAGAGAACCGGCTCCTTCTCCTGGAAGATTGCGCCGAAGCATTAGGCTCTTATTACGAAGGGACCCACGTCGGGACGATCGGCGATATAGGAACGTTCAGCTTCTACGGCAATAAGACCATCACGACGGGAGAAGGCGGGATGCTTACCACAAACAATCCCACTCTTTGGGAACGGGCGGTCCATTTCAAAGGTCAGGGTCTGGCCAAGCATCGAGAATACTGGCACGACGTCGTTGGTTATAACTATCGAATGACGAATCTCTGCGCGGCTATTGGCCTTGCTCAGCTCGAACGGGTAGAAGACATCCTGGCGCGTAAGCGCGCGATTGCAGATCTTTACAAGTTAGCGTTATCGGGTTCTCCCTACGAAGTTCAGGCGGAAGGTAGTAATGTAAAACATTCCTATTGGATGGTATCGATTCTCATCCCCGAGGCTGCGCAACGCGATGCGATCCGTGAACACTTACTGAAGCATGGGATTGAAACGCGTCCCGTTTTCTACCCCGCCCACCTCATGCCGATGTATTCAAGCTTGTATCAACAACATGCTGTTTCCGAGGATATCGGCGCGAGAGGCATAAACTTACCTAGCTATCCTGACTTAAAGGACGAAGAAGTCAGGTTCGTCTGCGAAACCTTGCTAGCTTTTTCGTAGTGACGAATATCACCATACGCCGACTTTCAGCGGATGACAGCGAGAGTGTAAGCGCGCTTTTACTGGAAAGCTCTGAGACTTACACCCAGTATTTCACGCCTTTTGATTTCGATATCGACTCGGTGCGGGCGGCTTTGTCCAAGGTCGAGAAGGATTGCTTTTTTGCCTTAGAAGCAGCTACTCCTCGTTCCATCGGGCTAGCCGGCTTCTATATGCTTCGAGGCTTGGATGAAGGGTTCGCGGAGCCGATGTATGGCGTGTTCGTGGCCGAGAAATTTCAGGGACTGGGACTTTGCCGCCTGACCATGTTTCATGCCGAGACTGTCTGTCGCCTTAACCGCTTGCCCGGCCTCCTCCTTAAGGTGAAGGAGGGCAACTCGAGGGCGAGAAAGATTTACGAGTCGTTTGGATTTCAGTTTATTCGGCGGGACGCCAGGAGCGGCGATGCGGTTCTCGCAAAATACTACACCTGCCCTCCAGCCGCGTGAAGGTAGCCATTTACGCCGGTGTCGGACCGCAATCGGGTAGCGGAGGCAGTCAGGTTTACCTGGGGGCGCTGATTAGAGCTCTAGGACAACTAACCGATGGTCCCGAAGAGTACCTGGTCCTGGCTCCGCTTGGCGATAGCGACTGGATTGAAGAGTTGCTAGGGCCTAATCAAACCATAGTGCCCATCGCCCGCGATTCGCCCGGAGTGGCTAGCCGCTTACTACAAGGCTGGCGGAAAAGGTTTGGAAACAAGCCTGACCGGTCCACGCCGGGTCAGGAAGCGCCTTCCGAATTTAAGTGCAGGGCTCCCAGGTCGCGTTCGAATTTGAGGAACATCGTACCTCTCTCCGGGGGGAAGATTGAGTCACTTGGAGTCTCTGCGATCCATTTTCCTTTTCAGGAGTTTGTCCTTTCCAGCGTTCCTTCAATTTTTAATCCGCATGACCTAGCGCATCTGCACCTTCCGCAGTTCTTCTCTCCAGATAATATCATGCGGCGGGAAGTTCTTTATCGATTCGCCTGTCAGGTCGCGCAACGCGTGGCCGTTGCCTCCGAGTGGGTCGCACGCGACATCTCCACAAACTACAGTATAGCTCGGTCAAAAATTGCTGTTATCCCTTGGGGAGCTGCTACCGCGGGCGAGCCCACTCCTACCTCTGCAGACATAGACAAACTGCGCTCGAAATATCAGCTACCACGGGAATTCGTTTTCTACCCCGCCGTCGCCTGGCCGCACAAGAACCATGTTACCTTATTAGCGGCTCTTTCATTGCTGAAGGAGCAGGGAAATCAAACGTGTTTAGTCTGTTCAGGCGCGCGGACGGATCTGACATCGGAGCTGGAGAAAAGAGCCGAGGGCCTTGGCGTGCGCGACCGCGTTCAGTTCCTCAATGCGGTTCCGCAACGCGATATGAGAGGCTTATATCGTGCTGCACTCGGAGTTGTAGTCCCCACTTTATTCGAAGCCCTCAGCGGTCCTATGGCAGAAGCGTGGCAGGAAGGAATTCCGGTGGCCTGTTCTGACATTCCACAACTCCGAGAACAAGGGGCTGATGCAGTGCTTCTTTTTCAGCCGCTGTCGCCCGCGAGCATCGCGGAGACTCTCCACCTCCTAACAAGCGACCCAAAAAAACGTCAGCACCTTATCGCTCGAGGTTTGGAGAAGATTGCCGGAATGGACTGGACCAACGCGGCTCGTCAGTATCGTGAGCTCTACCGTGACGTAGTGAAGGAAACCAGACCTGGCGGCATCATATCGAGCGAATTCGCCTAGCTACCTGGTTAGCTGGCTATCGATCCTTATATTGGCAAGCTTTAGGTGGTCCCAGATTATGAATCGCGATTTTCCTCGCCTGCTTGTCGCTACAGAGTTTCCGCCAAATGCTTCCGGCGGCGGTCCTGCGGTCCTGCGCCAAATGCTCAAAAAATGGCCGGAAGATAAGCTAGTTTGGTGGAGTTGTTTTCCCGAGTCCTGCAAAAGGCGCGAACTAGAACCGTCAGTTCAATTTGTTTCCAAGATTCCACCAAAGCTCTACCCACGCCGACATGCGCCTCGCCTAAAATCACGGCTCTTGCAGCGGTTCTGGGTGCCTCGAGCCAGTAAGAAATTTTACTCCATCATCGATCGCATTAGACCTGATACTATTTGGATTGTCCCCCACCAATGGGCGATTCCGCCTCTCGGCCACGTTCTGCCTCATAAGGACGTGCCCTATCATATATCCATACATGATTACCCCGATGCGCATCATCCCGAGCGAACCATCGGTCGTGATCTGACGACTGATTTAGTAGTAACAGTGGAGAACCTTTATCGCCGAGCGGCCTCTCGCGATACAATCAGTAACGAGATGGCAGCGGACATGGAAAGTAGAACTGGCGCGTCCGCTAACCAGATCTTGCACGCTGGAGTAGAGCCGGCGGACTTTGAGTATCTCGAACAAGCAGTCCCAGTGAACCGCGACGTCATCAAAATTGCCTACGCCGGCACGATCGTTGCCCGCCAAACCGTCCTGGCGTTTGTCCGAAGCCTTACTCATGTGCGGAAGGAAATCGCGAGACGAATCGAATTGCACTTATTCAGCGCTCACACTTCCGCATCGCAGCCGTGGTTCAACCGTGAGTGGATGATTGAGCACGGTGAGCTCGGTGCGAGCGAATTATTGGCGCATTTGCGCGAGTGCGATTGGGGTCTTGCGCCGATGGAACTGACAGATGAAAACCCGCGATATAACCGGTTTAGTCTTCCCACGAAGGTCGTCAGCTACCTTGCTGCCGGTTTACCGACAATATGTATAGCGCATAGCAGCTCGACCATCGCCCATCTTGCAGGACGATACTCGCTCGGAATTCAAATTGATGAAACGAACGCTGACCGTATCGACGAAATCTTGCGAGTTGGTCTTTCGAATAGCGAAGAACGCGCTCGGCGCAGGTTGGAAATTGTACGATGCGCACGAGCCGAATTTGACGCGGAGACGATGCGGGCGCGCCTTTACACTCGACTTTGTTCGAATACTGGGGCGCGATGAAATCATGAATATTGCCGGTCAGCTAAACGAGGCCGAGCGTCGGTTACTTACAGACGCGATTCTAGGTGCGCCGACAAAGCCAAAGATCGCGCTCGAAGTCGGCACTTGGTTAGGTGGCGGAAGCACGTTGCACCTTCTGCGCGCACTTGAAGAAAATGGCACCGGCCATCTTTGGGGAATCGAAGCTGACGAATCCATTTACGATCGCATGCTAGCCAACATTCGTTCCGTCTCGCCTGCACTCGTCGCGCGCTTCACTCCGCTTTTTGGATTTTCTGAGGAAGTGATCCCGCGCTGGCTCGCAGCGCAGCCGAGAGACTTTCAAATCGACGCCGTATTTCTCGATGGCGGAAACAATCCGGCGGAACAAATCACCGAATTCCGTTTGCTCAATCCTTACCTGCCGGTCGGAGGAATTCTCATGTCCCACGACGCTAAGTTACGCAAAGGAAAGTGGCTGATTCCCTATCTTCAGCGATTGGATAACTGGGAATCCCAATTGCATGACGTGAGCGAAGAAGGTTTTTTCTTTGCGCGCAAGACGGCGCCGCAGCCCTCGTGTGCAAGTCTGTCCGCGGCGCGCGCGCATTTGCATCGCATGCGGCTACAACCGGTCGAGATTGTAGCTGCTTTCTTACCAGCAAGTATTTGCGGCGCTGTCCTCCGCCTCTTGCCCGACCGCCTTTCCTTGAAGCTCGCGCAAGGGAGAGGCTGAGTTAATTACCAATCGCAGCAAAGGCAAATAATGAAGGTGCTGTTTTCACAGGCGTTGCCATTTTTTCTGGCGCACGGGGGTACGCAAACATTCGCAGAAGCTATCATGCGCGAGTTGCCCGCTTTGAAAGTGGAAGCCGAACCGGAACGGTGGTGGGACGCGTCGCAGCGCGGAGATATTTTGCACTTTGTGGGACGTCCCAGTTCCGATCTTCACCTCCGACTCGCAAAGCAGAAGGGGTTCAAAACTGTCATGACGGAATTCCTCGATCAGCCATCCTCGCGCACAAAAAGAGAATTGTTTTTTCAGCGCATGATTATTCGTATCGCGCGCAAGACGCTTCCTGGTCTAACCGGACGTTTGGCTTGGAATAGCTATCGCGCTTTGGACGCGATGGTTTATGCAGCCCCGCACGAGTGGGAGACAGCGAAATATCTTTTCGAGGCTACACCGTCGCGCGGCTTTGTGATTCCCCATGGCTTGACGACTAGGGCACTCGAAGTTCTAGGTGAACCAGCCGAGCCGCGAGAATTTCTTGTCTCGGTCGCGACGATCGCGCCGCGAAAAAATACTTTATTCTTAGCGCAGAGCGCCCTTCTCGCCCAAACACCTATAGTTTTCCTGGGTAAACCATATTCGGAGGATAACGAATATTTCCGCGAATTCAGCAGGCTCATTGACAATAAGGTGGTGATTTATCCCGGCTTCGTTTCGGAAGACGAAAAATTTTCTTACCTTAAACAAGCTCGTGGCTTCGTCCTTCTCAGTATGTTTGAAAGTGGCTGTGTCGCTGCTTACGAAGCTGCCGCGGCCGGCCTTCCCCTGCTCTTACCAGACCTACCTTGGGCAACGAATGGCTATCCGCGCGATTCTCGAATCACTCATGTTTCGCTTGGTGCTGCACCAGCAGTAGCAACCGGCTTGCGCGCCTTTTATGCGCAAGCGCATCGGAGCAACAATCAGACTTTTGAGGTGCAGAGCTGGCGTGCAGTGGCGCAGAAGTACGTGGAAATCTACGAAAGCCTAATGAGTTGAGCGCATCGCTCCGCGTGGCAATGCTCATCCCGGACAATCGGGATGAATTCAGATGTTACGATAAAGCCGAACCATTCTTCGGGCCGGCTCCGACCGCCTTACTTGAAGGTTTAGCACAGGAACCTGACATTGAGTTGCACGTCATTTCCTGCGCGAGAGAACCACTTGCTGCGCCCACGCAGTTAGCCCGCAACATTTTCTTTCACCTTTTGCATGTTCGTCACGGCGAATCTCTTCGCTCGCTTTACCTCGCTTCGGTGCTGGCAATTCGAAAAAAACTGCGCGCCATCCGGCCCGCACTCGTGCACGGCCAGGGGACGGAACGTTATTGCGCGCTAGCTGCCGCCATGTCGAGTTTTCCTAACCTTGTCACGCTTCACGGAATCATGCGCGGCATGGCGCGAATCACCGACGCACGCCCCGGTAGCTTCTATTGGTGCAATGCTCATCTTGAATCGTTTGTCTTGAAAAGGACTGGCGGGGTTCTTTGCAATTCCGCTTACACCGAGGCGATGGTGCGGAACGTTGCGCGCAAGAGGTGGCGCGTGCCGAATGCTCTTCGCTCGCTTTTCTTTTCGCGGAACCAAATGCGCGAGAGAAACTCAATTCCGATCTTGCTGAATATCGGAACGGTCGAACCGCACAAACGACAGGTCGAGCTTTTCGAAATGTGCGAACGCCTCTTTACCAATGGATATCGCTTCGAAATCCAGTTCATCGGCACGGTCTTATCTGAGAACGCTTACGGTCTGGAATTCAAAGCGCGGATCGCCGATGCGCGCGGATTTGCTCGCTACCTCGAGCCGAAATCAGATGAGGAACTTCTCGGGCATTTCGACCAGGCCGACGCGCTTATCCATTTTTCGCGCGAGGAATCGTTTGGGCTGGTCGTCGCCGAAGCTTTGGCGCGAAACCAGAAACTTTTTTCAACACGCGTCGGCGGAATTCCTGATATCGCCTCAGGCGTAGAACTGGCCGAGCTTTTCGACCCCGACGACTTAAGCGAACTCGCCGCAAGCGTGGGTCGTTGGATTGAACAAGATTTTCCCAAGCCCACTACTGCCGCCCTTGAAATGCAAAAGCGTTACCATCCAAAAGTGATCGCGGCTCGTCACATGGAAATTTATCGCGAACTACTCGCTGCGGAAACGCGACGACGCGTTTGAATTTGCTTTCGCTGGCGAAGGATACGTTGCAGATGCCGCACGACATAGCCATAGGCGGCAAAAGAACGTCGTTCAAAAAACAGGCTGTAGAACGCGATGGCGATTCTACGAGGAACTATCCACAAGCAATCACGCAGAAATGAGGCGCAGGCTTCGTTTTTCAACAACATGATCAAATCATTTTTGACCGCGTGATATTTCATCTCAGGCGCCAGAGTTTTTCGTAACGCCAGATCGCCCGGACGAAACACGCGCGGATGGAACGCGACACATTCGGGCTGAAAGAAAGTTTTCCATCCGAACAATCGACTGCGCCAAGCAATGTCGTGGTCTTCTTTGTGCGCGAAAAATTCCGGATCAAAAAACGAGCCGTCTAACGAAACATCGTCGATCATCGCGCGGCGAAAAAGCGGCAACGCGCCATCCGCTCCGAAAACTTCGCCGGGCCCGCGTGTCGCTTTGCTCCGTCTTTTGCCGTGATCACGCAAAAGAAACCGCCGCGAACGCGAGAAGAGCAATCCTGTGCCGTCGATCACTTCTTCATTCTGCAGCAGAAGACCACACACCGTTCCGACCTTTGCGTCGGAATGCATCGCTTCCAGCGCGCGTTCGATCCAGTGCGGTTCCATGACGATGTCGGGATTTACCAGGAAAATGAAATCGCTCTCACTGGAATTGATAATAAAGTTGTGACCGCAGCAGAAGCCGATGTTCTCGGAATTGAATTTCAGTTCTACCCGATCGCAAAATCTGTCCAGTACTACGCGCGTCTGGTCATGAGACGCATTATCGAAAACGTGGACTTCGTCCGGTCGGCGGGTTTGTCGAAAAATGGATTCCAAACACGCCACGATGGAGGCGGCGTGATTCCAAGTAACGATGGAGACAATCACGCTCTCCGTCTTTTCCGCCGGAGGCGAGTCAGGCATCGCGAAGACTTGCGGCGGCGCGTTCCTCGCCGGCCTGCACGCGCCGGTACCAAATGCGGCTTAGACTTCCGCCCAGAAGATCGATCCGACCGCGATAAACCAACTTGATCAGTTGTCGTTTAATCCGAGCCCAATAACTACGGGCCTTTTGCACGAGCGGTGATCCGCCCTTTCCATACTTCTCGCGCGTTCGTTGCATTTCGGCGGCAAATTTTTCCCGCGCATCCACGGTCTTACTTCCCGCATGATAGCGATATTTGCTGAGGCAATGCTTAATGTGACGGAAAGAAGCTCCGCCCCGCGCCAGGCGGATCCAGAACTCGTGGTCCATGGCGTAGTGATAACTGGGGTCCAAATATCCGAAGCGGTCGAGAAGTGAGCGCGAAAAAAAAGCGGACGGCTGTCCAATGAAATTCACCCCGTAAAGCATGATGTTGAGATCGAATGGAATTTCGTACCGCCGCAAGAATTCCCTGCCGCCATGCGTAATCAACGCGTAATCACCATAGACAACATCGACCGGCGAATCGCCAAACGCACCCGCGATCTTCGCGAGTGTCTCCGGAAAATGCAGATCATCGGAGTTTAACCAAGTGACGATTTCACCCGTGGCACGTCGCAGACCTTTGTTGATCGCATCGGTTTGACCTGCGTCCGGTTCGCTCACCCAAAACGTCAGTTCACTTTCGTATCGCTTGATGATCGCAACCGAGTCGTCATTCGACCCGCCGTCGATAATGATATATTCAAGGTTAGGATATTTTTGGCTCAAGATGCTTTCAATCGTTTGTCCTAAGAAGTGACCCTGGTTGTATGATGGTGTGACAACCGTGATGCGGGGAAACGATGTTCGGGTCGGGTTCACGCAGTCCCGTATGTTACTCTAAAGTAGTCGCGGAGGGTATTCTCTCTATCATGCGCCAGCGTCTTAACTTCATGTCCCGCTTCGCCTTCAATCTTGATTCCATTGCCGCGAGCCTTTCGACGCCGTTGCTGGTGGTGATGCCAGTTTATAATGAAGAGGCAAACATCGAGAACGTTATTGCTCACTGGTCGCAATCTTTGCGTGACCTTAGAATTGCTTTCCAAATTCTCGTCCTCGACGATGGCTCGCGAGACCGCACGCATGAAATCCTGCTGGAACTCGAGACGCAACAACCGCAGGTAATTTGCGTGCTGAGCAAACCTAATGGCGGCCATGGCAGCACATGCCGAATCGGCTACGACATTGCCCTTCGAGCTAATGCGGAGTGGATTCTGCAAATCGATTCCGACGGCCAGTGCGATCCACAATTCTTTGCGCAATTTTGGAGGCAACGCGAAAATTACGATTGCCTCTTCGGGGAGCGTGTCAGCCGCGATGATGGACTATGGCGCACGTTTGTCTCGATCGCATGTCGCGAAGCTTTGCGCCTTTTTTCCGGCGTCTCAATCGCTGATCCAAATGTGCCTTATCGCCTCATGTCTCGCGTGACATTGGCGCGAGCTCTGACCAAAATTCCATGTGACTTCGACCTACAAAATATCGCGCTTGCACTGGTCTTGAAACGCGATCGGGCCGTGCGGTTTGGTTTTATTCCGATCCATTTCCGTGCTCGACGCGCTGGCAGGAACAGCCTCAATCTTTCGCAGATCATCCGGCTCGGATGGAAGATGCTGGCAGATTTGAAAAGGATTCGTTAGGCCAACGCCCGTATGCGCGGCAGAGAGAAAATTCTTCTTCTGGTCGTTTTCCTCTTCCCTCTGCTCGCCTTGAGCAACGCGAGTCTCTGGATCGACGAAGCTAATTCCGCTCTCAAGGCGATTCAGCCCTCGCTGACCTCGTGGTGGCAGTTGTTAACTACCGAAAAAGGGTCCGACCTGCAAATGCCGCTTTACATGTTCTACCTTTGGGTTTGGGAAAAAATCGCGGGACATTCTGAGCTAGCTCTGCGGCTGGCCAATGTGCCGTGGCTGCTCGTTGGTCACTATTCGCTTTATCGCCTTTGCCAGGGGCGCGGGACTAGTCCTCTGCCACTTCTGGCGATTGCATCGGTAAATCCCTTCCTGTGGTTTTATCTTAATGAGGCGCGACCTTATGTCATGCAATACGCGGCTTCGTGTCTGGTCATTGCCGGACTGGACGAAATGCTCGGTTCAGTGCGCGCAGATAAGCGCTCGCACGGACTAGAACTGGTGCTTCTTGGAATTCTAGTCCTCGCTTCCAGCAGCTTGCTCGGCATGGCATGGGCCGCAAGTGCGCTCCTAGCCCTTCTTTTTCTCACTTTTCATGTAAGGCACAGACTTCGGTTGCGCGAAGCCTGGTGGCTCGTCGGTATCGCAATAGGACTGATGGCGCTTGCTGCGTTTTACTTCTGGACGCTCAGGTATGGCGCTCGTGGGAGCTCGATAGGTCAAATGGACTGGCGAAATTTGACCTATGCGACCTTCGAACTATTCGGCTTTGCGGGATTTGGGCCTGGCCGTCTTCAGATACGGCAGATCGGCTCTTTATCATTCCACGAATACCTACTGCCAATCGGCGCACTCACGTTAGTCCTGGGCATAACATTGGTGTATTCGCTTCGTATTATTTGCGATCCGATTCATCGCACGAGGCTAATAGCGGCCTCTCTTTACGGACTCACAGCTGCCACCGCGACAGTTGTTTTCGGTTTGGTCGCGAATTTCCACTTGTTAGGAAGACACTTTACACCGCTAAGTCCCCTGATAGTCATCCTTGTCGCCCTCGGTGTAGCGCGCATGTGGGACTCGAAGTGGCGAATCATCGCTGCCGCAACATGGTTTCTTTGGCTCGTTTCAGCTTTATCGGTTCGGTTCGCCGCTCGCCACAAGAACGACGATTATCGAGGCGCCGCAGGCGTAGCGCGTGAGGCAATGGTCCAGAACAAGAGCGTTTGGTGGGCAGCGGACGCGGCGGGCGCCAAATACTATCAGCTACCGCTCGAGCAACCACACTCGGCAATCAATCTGGTCGTCAATCCTACTTCGGCAAAGCTACAGCAGCTATCGCCGCCTAATGTTGTGATTT
>JALZAX010000380.1 GCA_030948055.1 Verrucomicrobiota bacterium
TCCGCCAGAACTCGTTAGGCGAATCGCTTCTTGATTCAGGCCGCGCCTGCCAAAACCGGCTGTTGCTGCCGGTGTGTCATCGATTGCCGACGTGAGCGTTGCTGACAGGTCGCGAGCACGCGCGAGAGCACACAGTAAAGTTGTTCGATTGGAAGATTCTTACTCACGTAGCCGTTCGCGCCCGCGCGCAAAGCCGCGTGCATCCGCTCTTCATCGTAACCGACTCCCGTGAAGACAATGATCGGCAGGTCGCCACTCAATTCTCGAATGTAACGAATCAGCGAAATGCCATCCACTTTCGGCATGTTCAAGTCCACCACGACCACGTCGCAACGGTGGTGTTCCAGCCAGGCAGCGGTGCGAAAACCTTCGGTCAACGAATCGCAGCTATGGCCCTTTTGTTTGAGGTAGGTAACGAGAAATTTAGCGATGGCCGGGTCGTCATCGATGATCAGGAACTCGGCGCGGTTAAGGACTTTCATTAATTCGTTGTAATTGCTATAACGAGTATAAGCACTATCCTTGCCAACCGTGCGTGTAGACTCTTTTGAGCGGTGGGACGTCTCGGACTGAGACTGCGGCAATCCAAGCGCGGCCCGGTCTAACGAGTGCTAAAGACCGAGTTTTTTTTCGATCTTTTTTACGCGGGCGAAGAGATCGCCCAGCCGGTGAATTCTGGCTAATTGCTCCTTCACTTCACGTAAAGGAGTGGCCGGCGTGCTCCACCATGTGCCGCCATCCGCTGGAAGATTTTTCGAAACGCCAGTCTTGGCCGCGATGATATTGCGATCGCCGATTTCTACATGCCCGGTCACGCCGACTTGTCCGCCGATCATGACATAATCGCCCACGCGCGAACTTCCAGCGATGCCAGTTTGCGCGGCGATGACCGAATGTTTTCCGACCACAACATTGTGCGCAATCATCACCAGGTTATCGATCTTCGCGCCTTCCTTTATCCACGTGCGACCAAAGCGCGCGCGATCGATCGTCGTGTTTGCGCCGATCTCCACGTCGTCATCGATCTGCACGATCCCGATTTGCGGAACTTTTGCATGCCGGCCTTCCACGATCTCGAAACCAAATCCGTCCGCAGCGATCACCACGCCGCTGTGCAAAGTCACGCGCGCGCCGATCACGCTCCGCTCGCGAATGGTCACGTGCGGGTAAATTAAACAACGCGCGCCAATTTTCGTCTCGTGACCGACATAACTGTGTGCGCCGATCACCGTTTCGTCGCCGATCTCTACCCCGGCTTCAATTACCGCGTAGGGTTGAATCGAAACTCCGGCGCCGATTTTTGCGTCTTTGGAAATTACCGCGGTCGCATGAACGCCCGGTGAAAATTGAATCGGCGCTGGCGCGAGTCGGAGCACGACTTGCTCGAATGCTTTCGCTGGATTGGCTACGCGAATTTGCGCTGGCTCGATCGTCTCGCTGAAATCCGCCGGCACAAAAACCGCGGAAGCGCGCGTCGTCCGCAGTTGCGGCATGTATTTCGGAATGGCGAAGAAGGAAATTTCGCCAAACGTGGCTTCGGCCAACGATGCCGCGCCGGTGATGGTGAGCGCGGGATTTCCGACCAGCTCGCCCCCAGCTTCCTGCGCGAGTTCTTGCAGAGTAAAGACCACTCGTTAGGCGCGCCGTCGCGCAGTTAGTTATTTCGCCACGCTCTGCCGCACCGCGTCCAGCTGATTGGCAGAACCAAGCTTTTCGTTTTTGTGCGCAATGAAATCCGCGTACGCCTGCATGAAAATTTTTCCTGGCGGACGGAAATCGAATTCGGCCGGCTTATCGCGAAAGAATTCCCGATGCACCCGTGTCCAAACGAGACGTCCATCGGTATCGATGTTCACCTTTGTTACGCCGAGCCTCGCCGCAGGCAGATATTCATTTTCCGCTACACCGCGTGCACTCGGATCAAGCTTGCCGCCCGCGGCATTAATCCGCTGCACCTCTTCCACTGGCACGCTCGAACTGCCGTGCATCACGATCGGCATCCCGGGAATTTTTTGTGAGATCGCTTCGATGACATCGAAACGAAGTGATTGTTGTCCCTTAAATTTGTAAGCGCCATGGCTGGTCCCGATGGCGGCGGCTAACGAATCGCAACCAGTCTGCTTGACGAACTCAACCGCCTCGTCTGGATTCGTTAGGCAGGCGTGCCCTTCATCCACTTTGATGTCTTCTTCCACGCCGCCGAGCTGCCCGAGTTCTGCCTCGACACTGATGCCTTTCGCGTGCGCCCGCTCGACTACCCTTTTCGTGATCGCGACATTCTCCTCGAACGACTCATGGCTGGCGTCGATCATAACCGAGCTGTAGAACCCAGAGTCGATACAGTCGTAGCAGGTTTGTTCGTCGCCGTGATCGAGATGAACCGCGAAAATCGCCTCCGGAAAAATTTGCTCGGCGGTGCGGATTATCGCCTCGAGCATGCGCTTGTCCGTGTAATTTCTCGCGCCTTTGGACAGCTGGATGATGAATGGCGCCTTGCTCTGCACGTTGCCACGGAAAAGACCCATGGTCTGTTCCAGGTTGTTGATATTGTAAGCGCCGACGGCGAATTTCTTGTAGGCGACTTTGTAAAGCTGGTCGGTGGTAACGATCATCGAATTTCCTGGTTGGTGGAGGCCAAGCTTATTGTGCTTGCGCCGGTTTCCAAATGAGAAAATCGAATTTCAAATCGCGGTCGATTGTTCGTTAGACTTGAGATAATCGCTAATTTCCGCGGTGAAGGCTTCGCCGAAATTCTTAAGCTTTTGCTCGCCCACTCCGGGAACGCGCGCGAAGTCGCCCAGCCGCGTCGGCAGACTGCGCGCCATCTCCCGCAGGGAGACATCGGAGAAAATGACGTAGGCGGGAACATTTCGCTCGTCCGCCAGTTT
>JALZAX010000381.1 GCA_030948055.1 Verrucomicrobiota bacterium
CGCAACATGAATTCGCCACTCTTCCCGGGGTGGTCGAAGACGTGACCGACATCGTGCTCAACTTGAAGCGGATCAAATTCAAGGCAGCGGAACACGAGCCGCGCAAACTCTCGCTTTCGATAAACAAGGAAGGCGAAGTCACCGCAAACGACATTCAGCTCGCACAAGGATTCGAGGTTTTGAATCCCAAGCAGCTCATCTGCACCCTCGACAAAAAGCACAAGTTCGACATGGAACTCGAAGTGCGCGTTGGCCGCGGTTTCGCCACGGGTGACGAGAACAAGCGTGCCGATCAACCGATCGGTCTCATTCCGATTGATTCCATTTTCTCGCCGGTCACGCGTGTGAAATATGCGGTGGAAAACACCCGCGTCGGTCAGCGGACCGATTACGACAAGCTCGTCCTCGAAGTTTGGACGGACGGTCGTCTTACTCCGGATGACGCCTTGCTTCAGGCCTCCGCCATTCTGCGCCATCACCTCGATGTGTTCGTGAATTTCAACGAAGACGTGATCGAGTTCGACGAAACGCCAGCCGGCGTCAGTGAAGAAAACATGAAGCTGAAGAAGCTGCTCAATATGAGCGTGAACGAAATCGAGCTCAGCGTCCGCGCGGCCAATTGCTTGAACAACGCCAACATCACGACCGTTGGTCAGCTCGCGCAAAAATCCGAAGCCGAGATGCTCAAGTATCGCAACTTCGGCAAGAAATCGCTCAACGAAATCAAGGACAAGCTGCAACAGCTGGGCCTTGGTCTGGGGATGAAGTTCGATCCAGGTTTGGTTGAAATCCCAGTTGGCGTGGATGGCGCGAGCATGAATGGCGCAGCCGATCACGAATAGCATTCGTTAGGCGAATCATCTCATGAGACACCAGAAAAAGACCTTGAAGCTCGGCCTGACCGCCGCGCATCGAAAAGCGCTACTGGCCAATCAGGTTTGCAGCCTGATCGAACATCACCGCATCAAAACCACGCTGGCGAAAGCGAAAGCGGTTCGCCCGCTCGCGGAAAAAATGGTGACGCTGGGCAAAAAAGGTTCGTTGCACGCACGGCGCACTGCGCTCGCCACCTTGCGTCAGGCGGACGCGGTGAAGAAACTGTTCGACGACATCGCTCCGCGGTCGGCTGATCGCAAAGGCGGTTACACCCGCATCGTCAAGCTTGGCCAACGGAAGAGCGACTCTGCTTCCATCGCGTTCATAGAATGGGTCGATGCCGCGGTGGCCATCGATGAACCGGAAACTGATACCACAGCCAAGAAAACGAAATCCAAGAAAGGTACGGCCGATTCGAAGCCTGCACCGAAGAGCAAGAAATCGAAAGAGACTAACGAGTAGTTTTAACCATTCGTTAGGCAGAATATTCAGAGAGCGGCGGTCGATTCGACCGCCGCTTTTTCTTTGGTTGCCGCGGAACAAAAGAGCTTTCTTCGCCCCTAACGAGCAGTTAAACGGGACGCATGGACACGCCGCCGCCAGTTCCTGCGCCCGCAGCTCCGCAACCGCAAGTCGTTCTCCCGCCACCGAAGTCTTCTGGGTGCGGTTGTTGCGCGGGCGGCTGCCTTACCTTCATCTTCGCCGCATTTGTCGGCTGTATCATTCTCGCCTTCGCCGGCTGGTTTCTTTGCCTCGGCGCGGTCAAGAAATTCACCTCGGATAATCCGGCCGACATCAAGATTACGGTGCCGGCCGATGGTGAATTCAACGCGGCCTCCGCCAAATTCGCCCAGCTAAAAAACGCCCTCGCCACCAATCAACGAACCACCATCGCTTTTACCGCCGGTGATCTGAATGCGCTCATCGCGCGCCATCCGGATTTCGCGACCCGGAAAAACAGAATGCACGTCGCCCTCGCGGATTCGATGGCTACGCTGGACGTGAGCGTGCCGCTAAACGCCGCCCGGCTACCGTGGATGAAACATCGCTGGTTCAACGGCAGCACTCGCCTCCGATTCAGTTACGACGACAACGATTTTCATTTCGATCCGGAATGGATCGAAGCGAACGGCCATCAAATTTCGGGAAGTTTTCTGCGCGCCGCCGCTTCCAGTTTTGGTCACAGCTTCACCGCCGGGTTCGAGGAAAGCCTGCGTAAGAATAACGAGCACACGCTTTGGCCGAACGTGAAAACGATCACCCTCCAGGGCAATCAACTGATCATCACCACGCAGGGTCCGCCCGGCACTTAGTCGGCCGCAGAAAATTTTTCCAGTGGCTTGACCAAATTTCCGGGCAACGGTCGGACGCGATCAAAAATGCGATCGGCGATTGGCTTCGCAACCAAATAACCAGCCGCGAACATTTCCAGACGCGCGTCGAGATTATCGATGTAATTAAGCGCCATCGCTTCCGGAGTTTTCGGCGAAACCGGGGAGCCGAATTGCGCTTCGCCGTGATGCGCCCCGATGAGATGAAGGAGATGCAGACGCACATCTTCCGACGCGGGCGACATATTGTTCCACTTCGGTGTCTGGATTTTCTTCCAGAGCGAATTGGCCAGTTCAATGCCGATCGAGATGTGTCCCATCAATTCCCCGCGCTCATCGAAGCCCATTGTGAAACCTGTCTCCGGCAAATGATTTTCCCACAGTTTACCGGAATCGTGAAAGACGATGCCGGCGATAAGTAAATCGAGATTTAATTGCGGATAAAGCGGCGCGAGTTGATCTGCCACGCGCAGCATTTGCGCGACGTGCTCGACCAATCCACCGCGCCGCGCGTGATGATAACTTCGCGCGCCGGCGGTGCGTCGAAATCTGTCGCCAAGCTCCGCGATAAACGCGTCGCATAACGCGCGCAGACGCGGATCGCTAATCGTCTGGATTCGCTCCGTGATATACGTCCAATCCGCCGTCTGTTTCGCGCGCAACGCCGGCGGGCC
>JALZAX010000060.1 GCA_030948055.1 Verrucomicrobiota bacterium
TTTCCCGAAAATTTCGGCAGCGCGTCATTCACATCGCCCTCTATGAATTCGATCCCATCATAGCGACCATTCGCGGCAGAGCGGGCGCGGCGAACTTTTCGTGGATCGATTTCCAAGGCGACAATCGCCGGCGTGAACCCGCTCTCGCGCAGATAAAACGGTAACAGCCCAATACCGCTGCCGACGTCGAGGAGCGGCGCGTGCGATTCGCGCAGCAATTCAGCTGCGGCGGAAAAGATCGGGTCGCGCCGAAGTTTGCTCGCAGCGTAGCGACGCAACCACTCTTCCGGATAAGCCGCCGCGACGCGTGCGCGCGCGCTACCGTTTTCGCATTGCGCGGAAAAATCCGACTGCCAAACTGATTTCAATGGGCGACTTCTTTTCGGGTTACGAGGTCGGCGAGTTCTTCGACGAAATGTTCGAGGCGCCCGGCGTGGCCCGACCGCATTACAAGAAATTGCAGGCGCGTTTTCAAGAATTGGCGCCGCAGGATTTCGAACGGCGCAGCGCGCAGGCGGCCTCGGCTTTTCTCACCCAGGGCATCACCTTCACGGTTTATAACGACGACCGCGGCACAGAACGCATTTTTCCATTCGACCTCATTCCGCGCATCATTCCCGCGAAAGAATGGGAGACGATTGAGCGCGGGTTGGTGCAGCGAATCACGGCGTTGAATTTGTTTCTGCACGATATCTATCACAATCAAAACATCCTGCGCGATCGTATCGTGCCGAAGCAATTTGTTTGGGAAGCGGCGCATTTCCGGCCCGAGTTCATGCACTTCGATGTGCCGCGCAATATCTACATCCATATTTGCGGGACCGACCTGGTTCGCGACCGCGACGGAAATTATCTGGTGCTGGAAGATAATGCGCGCTGTCCCTCCGGCGTTTCCTACGTGCTGGAAAATCGGCAGGCAATGAAGCGCGTTTTTCCGATGCTGCTCGGTCAATATCGGGTGCGGCCGGTGGAACATTACGCGCAGGAGCTGCTCAACGTCTTGCGCTTCGTCGGGCCGCGCGGCAAACACGATCCGACCGTCGTTCTACTTACGCCCGGCACCTATAACTCGGCCTACTTCGAACATTCCTTTCTCGCTCGTTCGATGGGAATCGAGATCGTCGAGGGCCGCGATCTCGTGGCGCAAAAGGGGAAAGTTTTCATGCGCACGACCAAAGGATTGCAGCCGGTCGATGTGATCTATCGTCGCATCAATGACGATTTTCTCGACCCGACCGTGTTCCGAAAAGATTCGGGGCTGGGCGTGCCGGGTCTGGTCGAAGCGTATCGCAACGGAAATGTGAGCCTGGCAAATTCCATCGGCACCGGCATCGCCGACGACAAAGTCATTTACCACTTCGTCCCGAAGATGATTCGGTATTATCTCGATCAAGATCCGATTCTGCAAAATGTGCCGACTTACCTCGCTTCGGTTAAAGAGGATCTCGATTACATTCTCGAAAATATTCCGAAGCTGGTCGTGAAAGCGGCCAACGAAAGCGGCGGCTACGGAATGCTCGTCGGCACGCAGGCTACGAAAGCGGAGTGCGAAGAATTTCGCGGGCGGGTGCGGGAAAATCCGCGCAATTACATCGCGCAACCGGTCGTGCCGCTCTCGCGCGCGCCTTCCTACTGCGACGGCCGGGTGGAGGGGCGGCACGTTGATTTGCGGCCTTACATTCTCTACGGCGAAAAGGTCACGATCATTCCCGGAGCACTCACGCGCGTCGCCCTAACGAAAGGTTCGTTGGTGGTCAATTCATCGCAGGGCGGCGGCAGTAAAGATACCTGGATCGTGGAGGACAACGGTGCTTAGTCGCGTCGCGGATTCGCTTTATTGGATGAGCCGCTACATCGAGCGCGCGGAAAACAATTCGCGCATCGCCGATGTTAATCTCTCTCTCATGCTCGACCTGGCGAGTCAGCCGGAATTCGATGCGCATCAGCAGGGCAATCCAATCATTAGCTCGCTGGAAGAAAACGAATTCTTCGCCTCGCTTTATCCAACGCCGGATGCGCGGGCCGCGCTCGATTTCGTCAGCCTGCAGGAACAAAACCCAAACTCGATTTATTCCTGTCTGGTGCAGGCGCGGGAAAATGCGCGCACCACTCGCGAACAAATCTCCAGCGAGATGTGGGAGCAAATCAATCGGCTTTATCTTTTCGTAACAGGTGATTCCGCGAAAGATTTGCTGCGCTCCAGCCCCTACGAATTTTTCCGCCAGATCGTGAGCGGCTCGCATCTTTTCATTGGCATCACCCGCGCGACCATGACGCACAGCGAAGGCTGGCATTTTATGCGCATCGGTCGCTTGCTCGAGCGAGCCGATTGTTCCTCACGCATCCTTGACGTGAAATACCATCTGCTTTTGCCAAGCGGCGAACGCGTCGGCGGCAACGTCGATACCATTCAATGGATGTCGGTCCTGAAATCCTGCAGCGGACTCGAGGCTTATCGGAAAATTTATGTCGATCAAGTCGCGCCGTGGAAAGTGGCGGAGTTCATCACGACCCATCCCAGTTTTCCGCGCTCGATCCGTTTCTGCGTTGATTCGCTTGATGAAGCCCTCCATTGCATTTCGGGCTCGGATCCCGCGCGCTATGCGAACGAAGCCGAACGTCTTTCCGGACGCCTCCGTTCCGATTTGGATTTCGTCACCATCGGGGAAATTTTTAAATTCGGTCTGCACGAATACCTCGAATCGATCCAGGAACGGCTCAACGAAGTAAATAACGCTACTAACGAGACATATTGCGCAAACACGAACGCCGCTAGCCGTTGAGCATTCCGAGATACCAAACGACGAGCGGCCGACCAAAGAACATCCAACCCAGCGCGCCGAGGGCTAGATAAGGACCGAAGGGAAGCTTGGCCGACCAGACGCGCTTGCCGATGAGCAAGGTTGCGATGCCAACCAACGAACCGAGGAGCGAACCGGCGAAGATGCTGAAGAGCACGCCGCGCCACCCCAGAAATGCGCCAATCGCCGCGAGAAACTTCAAGTCGCCGCGCCCCATGGCTTCGCGCGGTATCTGCAGCTCGCGCACCACACCGCTGATTTGGCCTAACGTGTCCAAGGAAAGCTCTTCGTGATCGAAGGCCGCACGGTTGTAATGAAAGCGCAGCGTGGTTTTCCCGAGCACGCGTCCATCAATTTCAGCTTCATCACATTCAAGAATCAGCTGATCGCGTTCCCGCGCGAAGTGTTCACTCCACAGACTCCGCTCTTCGCCAACAACAAAGTCAGCATCTTCATCTTTGCGCGTCCACGAAAACGGTATCGGCGCGTCGAGCACGATGCGCTTTTTTCCAAACGCGAGTTTGCCCGCCTCCAGAACGCCCCAAAGCAAGACGTAACCGAGGGCAGCGGCACCTAACGAGTACAAGATCGCGATGAGACGCTGATTGGTCTCCATCAATTCCGGGACAATCAAACTGGCCAGCGCGCCGGCTGCGACTCCGCCCCAGGTTATTTCATCCGGAATGATGAAATGTTCGAAGTCAATAAACGTGGCCGCAATGAGAAGAGCCACCAGAATCCAGTAGGCAATTGCGATCGGCCATGGAAAATACAACCAAAGCGCGAGGAACAGGAGCGCGGTCAGCAGTTCGACTGCAAAATAACGGAAGGCGATGCGCGCACCGCAATTCGCGCAGCGTCCGCGCAAAAACAACCAGCTAATTAAGGGCAGGTTGTAATGCCACGGAATAGGCTCTTTACACGAGGGACAAAACGAGCGCCGGGGCTCGTTCACCGACAGGTCCAGCGGGAGCCGGTAAATGCAGACGTTCAGGAAAGAACCTATGGCCGCGCCGAGAACGAACGCGAAAACGGCAAAGACATTTTCATAAACTCCCGGCGAATCCATTCGTTAGGCCAACCTCTTCCGCCGCCGTTGCATGAACCAGGCGATCCAGATGCAGCTCTCATAAAGCGCATACATGGGCAGACCCATCGACATCATGGTTAGCACGTCCGGCGTTGGTGTGATTAAAACCGCCAGCACGAAAACGAGCACCACCGCGTACGGTCGCGTGCGAGCCATGAACTCGTAAGTGATCAATCCCAGCCTAACGAGTGCAAGAACAACCACTGGCAATTCGAAGGCCAGACCAAAGCCGAGGGTGAAGCGCGTCACGAAAGAATAGTATTCGCGCACCGTCCAGTTTGGCGTCCAGCCCAGCGACTGGGCGTCGGTAAAAAAGAAACGCACCGTGGTGGGAAGCAACCAGAAATAGCAGGCTAAAACACCGATCAGAAAAAGCGCAAAAGCTCCACCGATCGCCGGCAGCATGAGCCGTTTTTCACCGGCAGTCAGCGCGGGCAAAACAAACTCCGCCAGGAAATAAATGAGAAATGGAAAGGAAAGCGCAATCCCAGCATAGAAAGAAACGTTGATCGAAATGGTGATCGAGTCGGTGATGCCGAGCGATTGTAGTGTATTGATCTGCGGATTCATGCGCTGCAGCGGGCGCTGCAAAAGTTGCGTAAGTTGATGCCGAAAAAGAAGCGACAGCATCATCGCAAGGAAGAGCGCGATCGCCATTTTTACGATCGTCCAACGCAGATCTTCCAGGTGTTCTAGAAACGGCTTGGCTGTTTCCGATTCCGGAATCTCGCGGAACTTGAAAAAATTACGCAGCGCCATCGCGAATTATCCGTAAAACGAAAGCAGGCCGGATGCGATCAGGCGTGCACAAATCGCCAGTGTATTGGCGTCACGGATTTCGCCGTTCGTGATCATGCGTGCGACTTCGCGCGGAGTGAAGGCGCGACAATCAACGATCGATTCCGATTCTTCGTGCTTGTTCCCTTCCACACTCATTTCAACGCCACGCGCGAGAAAGAGGTGCGCCTTTTCGTCCGTAAAACCGGGCGACGAAAAATAGATTCCGAGAGATAACAACTCGCCGTCGGCTGCCAATTGATAGCCTGTCTCCTCGCGCAGTTCGCGCAGCGCGACTTTCTCGATTTCGTGGATGGCGGAATCGTCCGCATCATCAATCTGTCCCGCCGGCACTTCCCAAATGGCCGAGCGAACCGGGATTCTTTCCTGCCGGATAAGAATGATTTCACCCGCCGTCGTCATCGGGGCGATGACGACCGCTGCTTTGCGATGCACAATCGTCCAGGGCTTCGGGTCGGCGCGCGCGGGTGTGCGTACGACTTCGGTCGCAACCGAGAGATTCTTGTCTTCGAAATGAGTCGCGCGGGAAATTGTCTTCCAGCCTGCGCGCTCAGGATTCACCGCGGAAGATTAGGGACGCTTGAAAGAAAAGCGAACGCCTTGTTAAGCCTGGCGTTCGCAAATCGCCGCAACGAATTTCGCGTCCGGCAAAACGAATTTGTGCAGTTCGATCCGCACCCGCGGCAAATCAAATGTTCGCAGCAGATGCAAGGCAATCGCGTCGGCCAAAGTTTCGATTAACTTGTCGGCGCGGCTGCCCACAAAGTGATGAACCTCCCGCACGACCGCAGAATAATTGACGGTTTTGTTCAAGTCGTCCGCCAATTCGCTGAAGCCATGGGATGGCCAGAGAGTGATCGAAACGGTCAACCGCTGCGAGTTTGCTCGCTCTTCGTCCGGCACGCCGACGCAAGCGTCGAGCGCAAGCTCATGAATGTGAATGCAGTCACACGAGGCCATATACGGGCTCCCGCCTAACCGACGCGAAAACGCACGTCGCGAATGGTCCGCCCGCCAAAGCGCTGCTTCAGTTTGCGCAGAATGTCGGCTTTGGAAATGGTCTCGAATTGATAATGTAAAGACGGTTGCAAAACGCGGACCAATAAGACGCCGTCACGCAAGGAGACGGGCGCGGAATGAGCCGCGATGAATTCCCCGACGATACTCCGCCACGCACCGAGAACTTCGTTTTCTCGCAGCCGCTGATCGAGTCCGAGTTGCTCCATTAATTTCGGCAACAACTCGTTAGGCACTTGCCAGCGGTCGCGCTTCGTTTTCGCTTCCGGCAAACCGCGCCATTCGGCAAGAACGGCGGCACGCAACGCAGGATTCATCTGCCTACCGAAACAACTGTCGCTTAATATTTCCGCCGCATGTTACTGGGCAGAATATTGAGTTCAGTCCGGTACTTGGCCACGGTGCGGCGGGCGATCGGTATGCCGCGTTCACTTAAAATCTCGACGATTTCTTTATCACTCAAGGGCGTGGAACCGTTTTCGGCTTTGACGAGATCCAGGATGGCTTCTTTCACGCTCGTGTTGCTCATCGCTTCCCCACTGGCCGTTTGATAGCCAGGAGTGAAAAAATATTTCATCTCGAAAACACCCTGCGGCGTGGACATGTACTTGCCGGAGATGGCGCGGCTCACGGTTGTTTCGTGAACGCCGACCGCGTCGGCGATTTGCACCATCGTCATCGGTTTGAGATGCGCTGTGCCGTGATCCAGAAACTCGCGCTGCCGCGAAACAATCTGGTGCGCGATGTTCGAAATTGTCTGCTGGCGCTGATGAATTGATTTGATGAGGAATTTTCCGCTGCGGATTTTGTCGCGGATGTAATCCTTCACTTCACTGCCGTTTCCATCCTGCGACATGATGTCTTTGTAAGTGTTGCTGATGCGTAGGTGCGGAATCTGTTCGCCATTCAGGATGATTTGATATTCGCCGTCGATTTTTTCGACCGTGACATCAGGCAGGACGTAGTTCTGCGGAGATTCGGCGAAGATCTGGCCCGGTCGCGGATCGAGCTGCGCGATGTTGTTGGCGCATTTCTGCACCTGCTCGACATTCAAACCCATCCGACGGGCGATCTCGGGAAAGCGCCGCTTCCCCAAGTCCTGCATGTGATCGCTGATGATTTTGTATTCGAGGCTGTTTTGGCGGCCTTCGCGCTTGAGCTGAATCAACAAACATTCGCGCAAATCCTGCGCGCCGACTCCAGGCGGATAAAAGCTTTGGACGAGCGTAAGCATGTTTTCAAATTCGTCCTTCGCGATGCCGGTGTTCATCGACATTTCCTCCGGATTCGATTGCAGAAAGCCGCTGTCATCGATGTTGCCGATAATGACTTCCGCGGTTTTGCGATCGTCGGCGTTGAGGGCGGTCTGATTGAGTTGCCCCATCAGATGCTGCTGCAACGTTTCCTGCGTCGCGATGGAATCGAAGAAAAACTGGCGCTTCTCCTCTTCGTCCTGCGAGCGACCGCTGTAACTGCTCGATTGCGCCATGTAATCGCGCCACTCGTCATCAAGCTTGGCCAGCTGATCGAACTCTTCCTTGAACTCCTTATCGTTCGCCGCGGTCTCGGTTTTCGATTCTTCGGGCGTCTCGGCATCGGGCTCGGTCGCCAGCTCTTCCAAGACCGGATTCGTTTCCATTTCCTGCTGCACAAGGTTTCGCAACTCGAGCAGGGGCGCCTGCAGAATGAGCAGGCTCTGTTGAAGTTGCGGAGCCAGAACCTGTTGAAGCGACAGATTCTGCGATTGATGCATCCCTTGACCGGCCATTAGGAGAAGAGGCTACCTGACAAGAGCCTTGTAATGCAAGCAATTTTCACGCCGTGGACATACTTTTTTCCCTGCAAGCTGGCGTCCCGGGAGGAAGGAATGCTATTTGCTGAGTTCTCTCTTTCGGATGAAAACTCTCCTTCCCTTAGCCTGCCTCTTCGCGGCGGCGGTTGCAAAGCTAAACGCAGCGGATCCCGCTGCCGCCCAGGACCAGCAATTAGCGGCCGCGATCAAAGAGATCCAAACGCAGCAAGCGCAGATCGCCGATAACCAAGTAAAGATCGCAACCAAATTGGCCACGGTGGTCGAAGCAGTGCGGGTCGCGCGAATTTATTCCAGCCGGGGAGGTCGATAATGAGAGCGACATTCGCAGCTGCAATCACGGCGTTAGCGGTCACGATCACCGCGCTTCCGGCGCAAACGCCGGCGCCGATCGTCGTGCAAGCGATGACTCCCGAATCGGCCAACCCTCCTCGTGCTGCTGCTCAGCCAGCCGCGCCCGCGCCGGATGCTACGCTAAAACTTTTGGAAGAAATCAAAACGGCCAATGCCGCGGTCTTGAGCAAACAGACCGAGACGCTGCAGCAGCTCGACGAGCTGGAAAAAGCCGCCGATCAGATCCGGATTTTTAGCAAGCGCGGCTGACGGCCTGCTCTTACTTCTTTCCCTTCGGCTCCAGCTTTCGATAAAGCGTTGCCATGCTGATGCCCAGCATGCTGGCCGCTTTTTCGCGCGAACCTTCGCAGTGTTCGAGTGTGGCCTCGATGTAGCTGCGTTCCTGGTGCTGATTAAATTCCTCCAGCGTCTGACCCACGGGGGTCGCCGTCGCCCTGCTTGCCTGCTCGCCCTGCGCAGCCGCGACAATTTGCGGCGGTAGATCGCTCGGCAAAATCAAATCTTCATCGCACAAGGCACAGGCCCGCTCGATGGCGTTCTCCAGTTCGCGCACGTTACCGGGATAACTGTAGCGACAAAGAATATCGACCGCTTGGGGATCGATTTTCTTTGGTTCGCCGCCAGCCGAGCCCGCCTGTTTTTGAAGGAAGTGATTAACGAGCAGGGGCACATCTTCGAGTCGGTCGCGCAAAGGCGGAATCTCGATCGGAATAACCGCGAGCCGGTAATATAAATCCTCGCGGAAAGTTCCGCTCTTCATCATCGGCTGCAGCGCTTCGTTTGTCGCGCCCACCACGCGCACATTTACTGGCGAGCTCTTGTTGTCCCCCACTCGCCGCACTTCGCGCTCCTGCAAAACGCGCAGCAACTTCGTCTGCAGGGAAGTCGCCATTGAGTTCACTTCATCGAGAAAGATCGTCCCGAGATTCGCTTCTTCGAAAAGGCCGCGCTTGTCCGATACTGCCCCCGTGAACGCACCTTTCTTGTGTCCGAATAATTCCGACTCGAGCAGATTCTCCGGCAACGCGCTGCAGTTGATCGCGACGAACGGGTGATGTTGCCGGTTGCTGTTGAAATGCAGACCACGCGCAACCAATTCCTTCCCCGTCCCACTTTCGCCCTGAATCAACACGGTGCTGTCCGTATCCGCGACTTTGTTAATCAAACTGTAGACCCCCTGCATGCTTTGGCTCGTGCCAATGATGTTCTCGAAGCGATACTTGTTCTTGAGTTCCTTGCGGAGATAAACGTTTTCGCGCAGCGCCGCCTGATAATCGAGCGCGCGCTGCACGGTCATCTGCAGCTCGTCGATCTTGAATGGCTTGGTCACATAATCGTACGCGCCCATCTTCATCGCCTCGACCGCTGTCTCGACCGACGCGTAAGCCGTAATCAAAATCACCGCCGTCTGCCGATGATGTTCCCGGACGTGGCGCAGCACATCGAAGCCCGTCATCGTTTCCATCTTGATATCCGCGATCACTACCTGCGGCTGGATCGAGTCGAGTTGCTCGATTGCCTTCGGCGCGGAGTTGAACGGGAAAACCTGGTGCCCTTTGTCCCGGCAAAGCGTGACGATGACTTCAACCATCGCCGGTTCGTCATCGATTATGATGATCTTGGCCATATTCGCAGTTCGGAGAATAATTTCAGAAATGAGAAAAGCAACCGCACAAACGAGAATTTGTTAGGTGTTTTCGAGCAAAACGCCATCGATCATTGACCACGAAACAGTGCCGTCGAAAGCGATCACTTCGTCGATGAGGCTTCGCGCGCTCCCGGTGTGAGAAAGCGCGATCATATCTGCGCGGTGGCCTGAACGTAGCCGACCGAGAACACCTTCGCGTCGCAACGCGCGAGCGGGATTTACCGTCACCATTTCAAGCAAATCGACTCCGGGCAGCGATGGATGAATTTTGCGGAATTGACGCATTTCCGCGAACAAACTGAGATCGTCGTTACTCGCCAGGCTATCCGTGCCGAGGCAGATATTGAATCCGCGACTTCTTAACTTCGCCATCTCAAACGGCGTGTGCCTAAAATACGCGTGGCTGCGCGGGCAATGCACGATGTGCGCGTTTCCCAGTCGCTCAAAGTCGCGATCACGAACCTCATTCACGTGAACGAGTAGCCATCGCTCGTCGAGTCGGCAAAATCGCGAGAGATGTTCAACCGGTGTAATCCGGCTGGCCTCAAAAAGATCAGGAGATATCGAAACGAGAAACTCCGACAATGGCCCACATCGATCCAAAGACATCGCCATTTCTTCTTTCGACTCCGCCAGATGCGTGGTCAGCAGAAGATTCTCTCGTTCCGCAATCGCCTCGCACTTCCGATAAAGATCTGCCGACACCGTGTACGGAGCGTGCGGTGCGAGGCCGCGTCCCTCGGCCGACACCGGCAATGTGCGAAGTACTTCGTCCACATTTTGCGCGGCGCGGATGTCGATCAACTCCGCAAACCACCACGTGCGCGAGAGCGGATGCGTGCGCGAAGCGAGTTCGGGAACTCCTGTCAGATTCGCAATCGAAGTGGTGCCGAAGCGCCGTGCCTCCGCAAACCCGACATCGATTGATCGAAC